>DUUR01000052.1 GCA_012841425.1 Bacteroidales bacterium
TACTATTAAGATTCATCATACTAACAAGCCCCTGAGAGGTAAGAGCCTGATTATTGAAATCTTCCGCAAGCTTTCGTTCAATCTTGCGCTCAAGCTTATCTACTTTGTCGTCCATTAAAATAGTATCATAAGCCATTTCGTGACTAACTCCAGAAAAAGCAAAAACAGCTTTTCTCAACATTTTATCTGTTTGAGTAAACATCTTTACCAACAATCTTTTGTACACCTCAAATCCTTGAATTGAGAAATCCATTTCCTGTAAAGCAAGACTTATATTTTCTATTAAGTCACCCACACGCTCCATAGAAATGGTCATATCGTGATAAGCCATTAATCGGCGCAGGTCTGATGCACGAGGTGTAAACAACATTATAGCGTTAACCACCTTCTCTTTAATTGTTATATCAAGTGAGTTTATCAACTTCTCATTATGCTTTAGGAGATTAACTAGATCCTTATTTTTATTATCGTGAACTAACTCCTCTGCCTTTATCATTTGAGTAAGCACAACTTCTGATAATAAGAGGAAATCGCTATGCAGCTGATCTAAATATTTATCTTTTATTCCCAAAACGGGAGTTGAACTTCTATTTTCGTTGAGTGTATTCATTAGTTATAATGATATTATTTGATTTATTAATAAACCGATTTAATTAGCCAAACACACCTGTAAGATATTCTTCTGTACGCTTATTCTTTGGCTTAGTAAACATTTGAGTAGTATTACCATGCTCAACCAACTCTCCTAAATACATAAACATTGAATTATCAGAAATACGAGCTGCTTGCGACATGTTGTGCGTAACAATAATAATTGTGAATTGGTTCTTTAACTCCAACAACAATTCCTCTATTTTGTTCGTAGAAATTGGGTCCAGAGCTGACGTTGGCTCATCCATAAGCAATATTTCTGGCTTAAGTGCAAGCGTACGTGCAATACAAAGTCGTTGTTGCTGTCCACCCGATAGAAACGAACCACGTTTGCTCATTACATCCTTTACTTCATTCCAAAGTGCAACCCCTTTAAGGCTTTGCTCAACAATCTCATCTTTTTCTTTTTTGTCTAGTCTTATCCCATTTAGTTTATATCCTGCAAGTACATTATCATATATACTCATTGTGGGAAATGGATTAGGTTGCTGGAATACCATACCTGCCATTCTTCTAACCTCCATAGGATCAAAATTAAAAATATTTTCACCCTTAAGTAATATATCACCTGTTGTTTTAATATTTGGATAAAGATCATGCATACGGTTAATGGCACGCAAAAGTGTACTTTTACCACATCCCGAAGGTCCCATAATTGCAGTTATAGTATTGGGATAAATATCTGTAGTTACATCTTTTACAGCCTTAGTACCAGGTGCATAAGATACAGACACCTCTTTTAATTGAAGAATGGGTTCCATTCCGTTATTATTATTTATATTTTCCATTTGCGTGCTACAATTTTTGCTATCCAGTTCAAAATGAATATTACAATTAATAGTAATAAAGACGAAGACCATACCAAATCTACCAAGTTAGGATCATTGTAAAAATCCCATATCAGCAGAGGTATCGCACTAGTGGGCTCTAGAACATCCCAGTTTACAACAGACGCTCCTAATGCTGTTAACATAAGTGGTGCAGTTTCGCCCATAACACGTGAAATAGCAAGTAATATTCCAGTAAATATTCCTCCAAATCCCGAAGGTAATAAAATTCTAAATACAACGTTAGTATATGAAGAGCCCAAGGCGAGCCCTGCTTCTTTATACGAATGTGGAAGCATTTTCAATGTTTCCTCTGTTGACCTGACAATCATAGGCAACATCATTATTGTAAGAGCAACGCTTCCTGCTAGTGCAGAATATCCTCCAAGTGGTTTCACAGCCCAGGCATATGCTATAATTCCAATTACAATTGAAGGCATACCTTGAAGAAGATCTGTTAAAAAACTTACCGCTTTTGCAAACTTCCTTTCACGATTTTCAGAAAGGTAGATACCTATAAAAAGTCCCAGTGGAACCGAAAATAATATTGCCAAAAGTACAATTAAAATTGATCCGGTAATACCATTTAAAATACCCCCTGGAATTGGATCGCCATTCATATTTGCCAAAAGAGCATCCATAGACGATGGCGTAACCTCAGTAAAAAGGCTCAAATTGAAATTCTTATAACCTTTTGAAGCAACATCCCACAATATTAAGAATAAAGGAATCATTGCTATAAAAGAAAATAAGCAAACCATCCAATATACCAGCTGGTTACTTCTCTTTCTTACTCTTATTGAATTACTTATGTTCATAGTCATTTTAATTATGCTCTGGCAACTCTTTTCATAATCAACTTTGCAACAAGATTTATTAAAGCTGTAATTATAAATAGTAATAGCCCAATTGCAATAAGAGAGCTCAGCTTAATACCATCTGCTTCTCCAAACTGATTTGCAATAACACTGGCCATAGTATTACCTGTATCTAAAAGTCCTTTCGGAATTCTGTCGGTATTGCCAATTAGCATTGTCACGGCCATTGTTTCTCCAAGTGCACGTCCAAGTGCCAATATATATGAAGCTACAATACCTGAGGATGCGGTTGGTAAGCTTATAAAGCGTATCATCTCTATTTGTGTTGCTCCTAAACTGTATGCTCCTTCTTTTAAATTATTTGGAACCATAGAAATAAACTCAGTGCTCAGAGATGATGCATATGGAATAATCATTATAGCCAATACAACTGATGACAATAAAATCCCAAAACCTTGAGCATTTAATCCCAAATCAATTATCAGTGGCCTCACTGCATAAAACCCCCACAAGCCATACACAATTGAAGGTATACCAGCTAGTAAATCTACCACTGATCTAACAACCGATGATATCTTTTTTCCTTTAAAATATTCTCCATTAAATAGAGCAACAGCAAGCGAAAAAGGAAAACAAAAAAGAAGTGCCAAAAATGCAGTGTATATTGTTCCTATTATAAAGGACAACGCCCCATATTCCTCGGTAGCTGGACGTGGATCCCACTCGGGATTTGCAATAAATCCTATAATTCCATATTCCTGAAATGCTTCGGTAGAGCGACTAACCAAAGCAAATATGATACCGGCACTCAACAGTATAATAATAAACGCTGCAAAAAACAATAAGAGCCGGAATATTTTATCTTTCATTTAATTAAACTATAATATTATATCAATTAGAATAGTTTGCATTATCAAGTATTGCAATACCTCCATAATTTATCTCATTAATTAAGTTGCGATTCTTCTCAATAGCTTGTTCAGAAAGCGGTGCATAATTGATCTGAGCTGCTACTTTTTGTCCTTCTGGACTAATTACATATTGCAATAACTTAATTAGATCCTCTCCCTCCTCAATTGTGCGATTGTCATATTTTTGATCTTTATAAACAAGCAACCATGTGAAAAGACTTAACGGATAAGCGTTTGGGTCATCAGAGTCTGTAATCGTAGCCCTCATATCGTCGGGCAGCTCCACATTTGCCGCAGCAGTTATGGTTGCTAGAGTAGCATCAACGTAATTACCTGCTCTATTCTTTAGTTTTGCTGTCGGCAGTCTTAATGTTAATGCGTATTCAGATCCTATATATCCTAAAGAACCATTAGTTTGCTGAACAATTCCAGCAACACCTGGATTTCCTTTTGCCGCTATACCAGCAGGCCATTTCAGTGATTTGCCTACTCCCATTGTATCGTTCCATTCTTTGCTTACAATAGAAAGATATTCTGAAAAGTTGAATGTAGTACCACTACCATCAGACCTATAAACAGGAGTGATTTTGAGGTCTGGTAAATTTACGCCAGGATTTATTGCAACAATCTTTCTATCGTTCCATTTTTCTATCTTGCCCAAATAAATATCAGATATTAATTCTCCAGTCAATTTCAAACTATCTATACCCTCTAAGGTGTAGGCCATAACAATACCTCCCATGCAAGTGGCTATATGAATTACTTCAGCGTTCATCGACTCAATCTCTTTCTGATTTAAAAATGCATCACTTGCACCAAAATCTACCGAATGGTCGCGCAAACTGCGAATACCACCTCCACTGCCAATTGCTCCGTAATTAACAGTATAGTTAGGGTTAGCTTGCATAAAGTCGCGAAATATAATATTGTAATATGGATAAGGGAAAGTTGCTCCAGCTCCCGAAATTGAACTTCGCGAACTGTTACCAACTCCTTGGTTAGAATTAATGTTATTACAAGAATATAATAAATTTAGGAAGAGTAAAAAAGTAAATAATTTCCTCATTAAATTAAACCTCAAGTGTGTGATGTTTTAAAGATTATCCACAAAAGTACAATTTGTTAATTATATTACATTCTTATAATTGTTACAAATTTGTTAAGTTTTTAATGAATAAATAATCCACAAAGAAATTATTTTACAAACTTTGAAACTATAGTTTGGAAATCCCTAGAGTTTTTCAGATCCCATTTCCACACATGGTCAACAAGTAAACTCATTATCTTATCTTTCTTTTCTTCTGTAGAGAGATTTGCAAGTTGATCGGCATGAAGTAATAATGTTATTTTCTCATTTGAGCCAATTGGGTATCTTACATTTAAATCATATTGAGTTTCGGCAGACCCTCCATAACGGAGTCCCAAAAACTTACGACCCGTGTGTTCTTCATTCCATTTCCACCTTACCAAAATAGCCTTTACCATACTATTTTCTTTATAATTACTTGCAAGGTTATCCTTAATCATATTATTATCCATAGCCCAAAAGATTAAACATTGATATTTTAATTATTTTTTGCATTTATAGTAGAATTATAGCTAATAAAACATACCACATTATCAAATAATACCTATTTTTGTAGACTGTCATTTTTATATGACACCTTAATTGTGGAGCCGTTCAGATTGTGAAATTTGGACGGCTTATTTTTAAATACACACTTCCCTCACACAATACAACATAAATACAAAAAACATGTTCATATGGTTTTGTTAAATATGAGGTTAATTAAAAAATGGTTACTTTTGCTACAGAAATGAATCCTTTTCTGTGTAGCTTAGGAAACCACATAAAAAACAAAGAATATGAAAGAATATAAAAATCAAGATGCAATTGTCCTATTCTCTGGAGGACAAGATTCTACAACGTGTCTTTATTGGGCTAAGAGAGAGTTTAGAAATGTTCAAGCTCTATGTTTTACATATGGTCAACGACACTTACAAGAGGTAGAAAATGCAAGAAGACTCGCTGAGATGGCAGATATAGAATTCAATCATCTCGATACAACTGTTATTTCACAACTTGCTCCAAACTCGCTAACTGACAAAGACTTACTAATGGATAAAGAAAAGCCTGATAAATCATATCCCAATACTTTTGTGCCAGGTAGGAATCTATTATTCCTAACATTTGCGGCAACTATTGCTTATGCTAAAGGCATACGACATATAGTAACAGGTGTGTCGGAGGCAGATTATAGCGGTTACCCCGACTGTAGGGATACCTTTATTAAGTCTGCAAATGCCACTCTAAATCTGGCAATGGACAAACAGTTTGTTATTCATACCCCATTAATGTGGCGTACTAAAAAAGAGATATGGAGCCTTGCAAACGAATTAGGGATATTTGAGTTGGTAAAGAACGAAACACTTACTTGCTATAATGGTATTCAAGCCAAAGGTTGTGGAGAGTGCCCAGCATGTATTATTCGAAACAAGGGCTTGAAAGAATTCTTATCCGAGATAGAAGAAGTTAAATAAGAGAACCGATAAGAAGCCAAAATAAGTGGCCAAATAAGCAACCAGTTAAGAGTTTATAAAAAACCAATATTACAATTAATAAAAAAACATTATGCAAATTGATGGATTAAGCCACCTTGGAAGTAAAACAGAATACAAACAAGATTATGCACCCGAGATGCTCGAGGCTTTTGAAAATAAACATAGAGATAACGACTATTGGGTTACATTTGATTGCCCCGAATTCACAAGTCTTTGCCCTATAACAGGACAGCCTGATTTCGCAACAATTAGAATTAACTATTTACCCGATATTAAAATGGTTGAAAGCAAAAGTCTTAAGCTCTATCTTTTTAGCTTTAGAAATCATGGTGCATTTCACGAAGACTGTATTAATATAATAATGAAGGATCTCATAAAATTAATGGATCCTAAATATATTGAAGTCACAGGTATTTTTACTCCACGTGGCGGCATAAGTATATATCCTTATGCCAACTACGGACGAAAAGATACTAAATATGAGAATATAGCTCATGAGAGACTCTTAGCACATTCAATACCTCTATAAATTACTTCTACTTATATAATTGGCTTCTTATTATTTTGAAGCTTCTTCTGTATTGGGCTCATAGTAACGTACCCAGTCTATATAAACCTCAGCAGGTAGTACCGAAGGGTCAGTATCCTTACTTAGTCTAAGCCCTATTAACAGCTTCAAGTCCATATCATTAAATGGAAACTGTCCGGGGATCTCAGTTGGAATTCTCGGATATTTTTTTGTACGCATTCCATCTACAAAAAACACTACACTATCTGGATATTTCTCTACTCCATAAATATGATATTCCATTGGGTTTACTCCTACAAGTGCACTTGAAGGCGGATTATCAGGCATCCCCTGTGTGGTTGTGTATTCAGATGTTACCGACTGATATATAAACTTATCATCACCATATTGATCAATAATATCAATCATGATATTCTCTTCACCTGTATCAGGAACTAGCGAAATATAGGGGCTAGCACCCACTTTGGCATTAATGCGTATTCTTGCTTCAATCCTTTTTGTTTCGTTGGCTTTTACACCTTCTCTTATAATTCCACCGGTAAGAAATGGCAGATTCTTTTCATCCCAGGGATTTGCAATACCTTTTAATACTAAGTTCCCATCTTCTAATATATACAAGGCGCTACTATCACTCATATATCTATACATGTGTTGTTTATCACGTGATATTTTCGACCAGGTCGACTGATCTAATTGATCGTCAAAATTATCTTCCCATTCTAACGACCATCCTTTGCGATATGTATCGTCATTATTATATTGTTGGAAACATGAACTAAGTATTACTCCCAACAATGTTATTAGTAGAATTATATTCTTATTCATATAGTTATTCAATTTGATTTTCTTGTTCGTTTCTATTGTTTTAATCTACAAAAATATAAATTATCAAACTCTGTTTAATGCATTACTTCTCAATTTGTGTTAATGCGGAATCTTTTCCACACTTTTTATTAACTTTGCCTTTCATATAAGAATAAGTTATTCAGAATTTATACATTCCAATATGCTTGAAATTTCTCAACGTGGCATTCAAATGCCTGCATCACCAATAAGAAAATTAGCTCCACTTTCTGATGCTGCCAAAGCAGATGGCGTAAAAGTATATCACCTAAATATTGGTCAACCCGATATGCCAACTCCAAAAGAAGCATTAGATGCAATTAAGTCAATAGATCGCACAACTCTTGAATATAGTCCCAGCGACGGGTATAGGTATTACAGAGAGAATCTGGTCGAATATTATAATAAATTTGACATCCAGCTTACCCCTGAGGAAATTATTGTAACTGCAGGAGGTTCTGAGGCAGTGTTATATGCATTTATGGCATGTCTAAACCCTGGTGATGAAATTATTGTTCCTGAACCTGCATACGCCAACTACATGGCTTTTGCTATATCGGCGGGTGCAATAATTAAAACTATCCCATCTGACATCGAAGCTAATTATGCACTTCCTCCAATAGAAAAATTTGAGGAACTCATCAATGAGCGTACCAAGGGTATCCTTATATGTAATCCAAACAACCCCACCGGATATGTTTATACTCCCAATGAGATGGAGCAGATACGTAAACTGGTATTAAAGTATAATTTGTATCTATTTTCTGACGAAGTTTACAGAGAGTTTATATATAACGAAACTCCATATATTTCGGCCTGTCACCTCAAAGGGGTTGAGCAAAATGTTGTTCTTATAGACTCTGTATCTAAAAGATATAGCGAATGCGGAATCAGGATAGGTGCACTAATAACAAAAAACAAAGAGGTGCACGATACGGTTATGAAATTTTGCCAAGCAAGATTAAGTCCCCCTCTCATAGGTCAGATAGCGGCAAACGCCTCTCTGAGCGGTAATAGTGGATATATGCAACGTAGTTTCGATGAGTATAAAAGCAGACGCGATTTCCTTATAGAAAGGCTAAATAAAATACCAGGTGTATACTCACCAATGCCTCAAGGTGCTTTCTACACTTTGGCTCAGCTTCCTATTAAAGATGCCGATAAATTCTGTGCTTGGTGCTTATCAGACTTCCGATACGAGGGTCAAACCATCTTCATGGCTCCAGCATCGGGTTTTTATGTAACTCCTGGTCTAGGCAAGAATGAGGTTCGTATAGCGTATGTACTTAACAAAAACGATCTAGCTAATGCGATGACCGTTCTAGAAAAAGCACTAGAAGCATACAAAAAGATTGCGGACTAAATACTAAATTTTACTTAATCCATGAATGCAGAGCTTTTTATAGCAAAAAGAATTTATAAAGGAGAGAAAAACAATAAAAAAAAAGTTGCTTCTCCTGCTATCAAGATTGCTATTGCAGGAATAGCACTAGGGCTTGCTGTAATGATAATTGCAGTATGCATTATAGTTGGTTTTAAGAATGAAGTACGAGGAAAAGTTGTTGGTTTTGGTTCTCATATCCAAATAACTGCATTTGAGACCAACAATTCATACGAACACCCCCCTATTGCATTATCAGACTCTCTAAGTCAAATACTGAGTTCTAATAAAGAGATAAAGCATTTCCAAGAGTTTATTACCAAGCCTGGTATCATTAAAACTGACAATGACTTCATGGGCGTGGTGCTTAAGGGGGTTGGCGAAAGTTACGACTGGGATTTCTTTAAAACCAATATGCTCGAGGGTGATGTTATTCATCGCAACGATACTTCCACTACTAACTCTGCAATTATTTCTAAAAGCATTGCTAGTAAGCTTCATCTAAATGTTGGAGACAGGTTTACATGCTACTTCGTTCAAGATCCAGTGCGTGCTCGTAGATTTGATATTGTTGGTATTTATGAAACCAATTTCGAAGATTGGGATAAATTATTTATTATTACCGATAAAGAAATTTTAGGTAAACTAAACGATTGGGAGGAAGATCTTGTAAGTGGTATTGAGGTGTTGGTTAACGATTATAGTAATCTCGATATAACTACTCAGAATCTGTTTTTCCAAATGTCGTCTTATAACGACCGGTTAGGTAATGCCCTTTATACTCGATCAATAAAAGATATTAATCCAATGATCTTCAACTGGCTTAGCTTGCTAGATATGAATGTGTGGGTTATAATCACTCTTATGTTAATTGTATCAGGATTTACTATGATATCGGGCTTACTTATAATTATTTTAGAGAGAACTAATATGATTGGTATGCTAAAATCTATGGGAGCAAGAGATTTGAGTATCAGAAAGGTGTTTCTATACCTATCGGCATTTCTTATTGGTAGAGGTATGTTATGGGGAAATATTATTGCACTTATTTTCTGTATCGTGCAAGACAGATTTCAAATTCTAAAGCTAGACCCATCTACTTATTATCTTTCTGCTGTTCCAGTAGATCTTAATCCTTTGTATATAATTCTTCTAAATGTGGGCACCCTTATTGTTTCACTACTTATGATGATTGGGCCCTCTTATTTGGTTGCTAAAATCACTCCTTCTAAATCAATCCGTTTTGAGTAAGTATTGTAGGGTTCTTCATACGGGCGACTGGCATTTGGGTAAACGACTCGAAGATTTTTCTCGTCTTGAGGAGCAACGGGTAGTTATGGACGAAATATGCAAAATAGCTAATAATGAAGAAGCTGATATTGTAATTGTGTCGGGAGATCTTTTCGACACTTTTAACCCACCTACAGAGGCAGTTGATCTTTTTTATAAGACTTTAAAGAGACTAACAAATGGGGGGCGTCGTCCAGTTATTGCTATTGCAGGTAATCACGACTCTCCTGATAGGATTGAAGCTCCTGAGCCCTTGGCACGTGAGTGTGGAATCATTTTTGCGGGGTATCCTAATTCGGAAGTTCCCCTGTTTGAACTAGAAACGGGACTTAAAGTTATAAGTACAGAAAAAGGGTTTATAGCGCTTTCTATTCCAGGTAAGGCATTTCCAATTCGTTTACTACTTACTCCTTATGCAAATGAGCATAGACTCAAAAGTTATTTGGGAGAAGAGAATAGCGAGGAGGAACTAAGAAATGTGTTGCAAGAGAAATGGCAGCAATTATCTAATAAGTATTGTGATGATAACGGGGTAAATATTCTCGTATCACATCTTTTTATGATAAGAAAAGGTGAAGCTGCTCCAGAAGAACCGGAGGATGAAAAACCCATACTTCACGTTGGGGGTGCTCAAGTTGTTTTTAGTGAAAATATTCCTTCTCAAATTCAGTATACTGCATTAGGCCATCTTCATAGAATGCATAAAGTAGACAATTCTCCATCTCCTATATATTATAGCGGTAGCCCCATTTCATATAGTTTCTCAGAGGCTAACCAGAAAAAATATGTTTTAATGGTTGATATAGCACCTGGTGAGATTGCCAAAGTAAGAGAAATTCAACTTACAACGGTTCGTCCACTACTAAGAAAACGTGTGTATGGTGTTGATGATGCCATAGCATGGCTTACCGAGAATAGCAGTGCATTAGTTGAACTTACACTTGTTACAGACACTTATATTACCGCTAAGGATAGGAGGAGGTTAAATGCAGCTCACAGTGGCATTGTTACAATTATTCCTGAGGTACTTAATCCCAATTTGTTTGTAGAAAATAGTAAAAAGCAAATCGACCTGAATCAGAGCATGGAGTCGCTTTTTAGTGATTATTTCACTCATATAAAGGGGCAATTGCCCAATGAGGATATTATGAATTTGTTTAAGGAGATATTGGCTGAGGAGGATGAAGAATGAAACCATTAGAACTAACAATTGAAGGACTTTATTCATATCAGAATCGTCAGACAATAGATTTTACCAAACTTACCTCTGCCGGACTGTTTGGCATTTTTGGTACGGTTGGTAGTGGCAAATCATCTATTCTAGAGGCAATAACTTATGCAATCTATGGTAGAACCGACAAGCTTAATCAGTCGGGCGATAACCGCAACTACAACATGATGAATCTTAAGTCCAATGAGCTATTTATCGACTTCATATTTGAGACTGGAAAAGAGCAAGCAAGATATAAATCTACTGTAAGAGGACGACGCAATAGTAAACGCTTTGAAGATGTAAAAGCTTTTGAGCGAAGAGCCTTCAAGGAGCATGAAAACGAATGGTTACCAATAGAAGTAACAGACTTAGAAAAAGCCGTGGGATTGAGCTACGAGAATTTTAAACGCACCATAATCATACCTCAAGGTCAATTTCAAGAATTCCTTCAATTGGGCAATAAAGACAGAACTCAAATGATGAAGGAGCTATTTAACCTACAGAAGTATGAGTTTTACTATAAAGTTGTTTCTTTAGAGAACAAGAATAATAGTCAGATGCAACTTATTAATGGTCAACTTCAACAACTGGGCACACTAGACCCAGATAAAGTTGAAGTTTACAATAAGCAACTTAAAGAGCTAGAAACCAACATAAAAGAGCAGAACCTAAAACTAGTTGCCTTCCAAAAAGCCGAAGAGCAATTAAGGGGTCTTCTAGATAAGATTCAAAAAAGAGATGAGTCGCAGAAAGCACTAAATAGTCTCCTTCAGCAGCAACCCGAATTTACTAAATTAGAAATGCGGATTACAAGGTACGAGCAGTCGGTAGCAGCCTTTAAACACTTATTAAAATCTTTAAACGAA
>DUUR01000053.1 GCA_012841425.1 Bacteroidales bacterium
ATGAGTAGGCTCATTTTCCATCCACCAGCTGTGAAACAGGGCAATGGCTATAGATTATTTACATACGGAGTAGTGCATGCCGACTACACTCACCTCATCTTTAACATGTTTACTTTATACTTCTTTGGACCTAATATTGAACGAACATTTAAATCTGTTTTAGGCCAAACTTCAGGTTCTGCCTTCTTTATCCTTTTATACCTTTCGGCTCTGCTTGTTTCAATTATTCCAACCTATTTCAAGAAAAAAGATAATGCCTCTTATTACAGCCTCGGCGCATCTGGAGCGGTATCTGCCATTATTTTTGCCTTTGTACTCATTAACCCAATGAATTACATGGGTGTTTTGTTTATACCTATTATGCTGCCCGCATTTTTATTTGGACTTATATTCATAATAATTTCTATGTCTTTAGATAAAAAGCAACTTGGTGGTATTAATCACTCTGCTCACATAACTGGAGGTTTGTATGGAATCATTTATACGATAGCCATATTCTTTGTTTTTGCAGATACCAATCTTATAAATTCATTCATTAGTCAAATCAAGATAAACACCATATCTGACCTCTTCTATTTTGGTTTTTAGAAAACACTAATTACAGGTTTTGTAAAACTATTTTATACAACTAACCAATGGGTGCAGATGAAAAGCACGATATGCACCATTATGGCACTAAACTGCAATATATAAAACTGAAGTTTTGAACAAAAACCAGTTCCTTAGGGTTTTAAGTTGAAAGGGTATGCACTAATATTCTTATGTATTAACAACTAAAACCGCTGTTGACATGAAAAGAGACGGTAAGTTAGAGAGCATATGGCAGTCTGAAATTAAACATTATGGACAAGAGCAAACAGGTGTAACCTCCAACAAAGACGTTGTAATTGTTGGTGCTGGAATTACAGGAATTACATGTGCACTGATGCTTCAAAAAAAAGGCATGAACTGCATACTCATAGAAGCAAACAATATGGGCTTCGGAACAACTGGTGGAACTACTGCACACTTAAACACATTTTTTGATACTCCATACTATCAAGTTATAAAAGACTTTGGACTTGAATCGGCCAAACTACTTGCATATGGTGCTATGGAGGTTCACGACATAATTAAAGAAGGGATTGAAAAGGCATCTGGAGGTGTAAGGTGAGCAGCACTCACAGCGTGTATGCCTTCACCTTCACCCAGAAATAATACTTTAGGAAAAATTGCTCATAATTTTTATGTGGTTATTTACCTTTATTCTTTACATATTTCTCAAGCCACTGGTCTTGCTCCCAAAGCAGGTGCAAAACACTCTCTCGGGCAACATATCCGTGGCTCTCCATTGGTAGAATCACCAACCGAGCGGGTGCCCCAAAACTTTTTAATGCTTGAAAATAACGCTCGCTTTGCATGGTGTGTGTGCCCGAATTATTATCGGCCTCTCCATGAATAAGTAACATAGGAGTTTTCATCTTGTCGGCATGCATAAAGGGCGACATGCCGTCATATACCTCTGAAGCTTCCCAGTAGTTTCGCTCTTCGGCCTGAAAACCAAAGGGAGTTAGTGTTCTATTGTAAGCACCACTTCTAGCAATTCCAGCGGCAAATAGGTTGGAATGTGAAAGCAGATTTGCCGTCATAAATGCACCGTATGAGTGCCCACCAACTGCTACCCTTTCACGATCGATATATCCCATCGAATCCACAGCATCTATGGCTGCTTTAGCATTAGATACAAGCTGCTCTACGAACGTGTCGTTAGGCTGCTCATCACCTTCACCAACTATTGGAAATGAGGCTTCGTCCAATACAGCGTAACCTCGAGTTACCCAGTAAATGGGGTTACCGTAAGAGAGGTATGTGAAAGCATTGGGGTTACTACTACTCTGCCCCGCACTACCTCTATCCTTATACTCCCTAGGGTACGCCCACATGATCATTGGTAGTTTCTCTTTCTTCTCTTTATCGTAACCAACAGGAAGGTAAAGTGTGCCAGTGAGTTCTAATCCATCTGCTCTTTGATAATTAATGACCTCCTTATGCACTCCTTCAATGCTTTTGAACGGGTTCTCAAACGATGTAAGAGGGATATTACCAATTCTCTTTCTTAGGTTTCGTATATAATAATTGGGGAACATTTGAGGAGACTCGATTCGCGTTATAAGCGTACCTTGTTTGCTATCAATAAAAGATACCAAATCCTCCATTTGGTTTGTGGCAGTAGATTGATAGATTCTCCGTTTTTCTAATGTTCTAAGATCTAGTTCGTCAATAAAAGGAAACTGTCCCTCGGGTGAATAACCGTCTCCAAAAAGATATGCAGTATGTCCATCCATTAGCAATGTGTATTGCCCCTGTTCGTTTTTCTTAGTCTGAAATACCCCTGGATGATTATAAAGATCCTGATAATTTCTGTCGGAAAGGACACGGGCAGGCAGACTATTGTTAGAAGGATTAAACAGGTAAGTTTTGGTGTTACGTGTGTTCCACCACCTATCTTGTACAACTGCATACGTATCATTCCCCCAGGTTATACCTGACACCCGGTGGTTCATTTTTATTAACGATGTGGGAGTGCCGTTGAAGGGAGATTCTACTTGAAACAACTCGTCGCGATACTCAGCCTCCACCGCTGGATCGCCTTTGTCTAGCGCTTCAACCCATGCTAAAGTAGATGGTTTATCTGACCTCCAGTGGATATACCTTTTACCTTCAAAAGTAGCCATAAATCCTACTGGGAGATTATCTAATAACGGTTGTTTGCTAAAATTAATTAGTAACTCGCCATTGGCAGTATAGATATCCGTCTGGTTAGGAAAACTATAGTAAGGAACTACATACGAGAAGGGTTTAGCCAGTGTGGTCACCATCACGTAGCGTCCATCGGGTGAAAATTCATGGTCAACAAACATCCCAGCTTCCTTCCACAAGGTAGCCGAACCGTCGAGACTCACCTCATACAATTCAGAGGTCATCAATATTTCGAAGTTATTCTCGTCTATCGAATTTTGCAGAAGGTCTTGATAAGTACGATTCTGAGATACCTGTCCATCGCTCACCGAAACCACCGGTCCCTCTGGAACTGATTTATCGGCATCAATTAGAGAGGTGCGACTTGAAGGAACTACTCTGGCTAACAGTCCACTACCATCGGGAAGCCAACTGTAGGGAAACCCAGCGTTGGCATTCAACACAGCTTCAGTAAGACGCCTAGCCTGGAGTGTAGCCAAGTCGATCATCCACAGCTCAACACCCTTATCAGTTGTGTTAATAAAAGCAATCATCGTCTCGTCGGGTGAAAATGAAGCATATGTAATACGTGCCTCGGATGGCAACCCTTTTACTTGTTTTATCTCTGTATCGTTAATTCTTTTATATCGAATATCATTATAATATGTAATAGTGCTTGAGATATTACTGACAGGATTAACACGCAATCCCGCCAACCGCACTTCGGGCTGATTAAGCTCGTGCAATGATTTAAACGAACTCCGGTAGTAAAACAACATCTGCTCACCTTTGCTGTCTATACGCACAATGGGCGCTCTCTCTATATCCACCAGTTCCAAAATCTCACTAGGCGGTGTTTGATACATAATGTTGTCTTGTGATTGTAGCAATGTAGTTGTCATGAAAAATAAAATCGTGAAAAAACAAATATCCTTTATCATAAGGTTTCAATATTTAGTTAGGGAAACAATTTCACCCAAATTTACTTCTAAAAAACTTTAAAGAGATGATATTTGTGAAATAAAACGTTTTTCGAGCCGAAAAGTTATAATAAGGCACCGTTTATGTGGAGTTTTTTCGCAATAAATATGGCTGGTACAAACCAGCCATATAAGTGAAACAACATTATACCACAAAATATTGAGAACAAACTAAAATAATCAAACAGACTCTAGCTTGGGTATAAAGAAACTATTATCCTATTTATTCCAATATCGTTTTATTTATTCCAATTGGGTGTTTTTTCATTAAGTAGATGCTTAACAAAGAAGTCGCGTCGCTTTCTCTCACCATATTTACCTCCGTCGGTATGACCTGCGCCAGGTAACATAACAAATTCGAATTCTTTATTGTGTTTAATGAGCTCATCAACTACCTGTAAAGTACTGGAGGGATCTACATTATTGTCCAGCTCTCCTAACATCAACATTAAATGTCCTTCGAGGAGATGTGCATTAACTACATTTGATGATTCGGCGTAATGTTTGCCTACTGGGTAACCCATCCATTGCTCATTCCACCACATCTTATCCATTCGGTTATCATGACAACCACACGAGGCTACTCCTACCTTATAAAATTGTGGATGAAAAAGAAGTGCACCCATTGCATTTTGCCCTCCGGCAGAAGTACCGTAAATTCCAACATTGTCGATATCCATTTCGGGATATTTTTCTGCTGCAGATTTTATCCAAGCGATACGGTCAGGGAAGCCTGCATCTTTTAGGTTTTGCCAACAAACATCATGAAATGCTTTGGAGCGGTTTGCGGTTCCCATTCCATCAATCATAACAGTTATAAACCCTAGCTCCGACAACTCACTGCATCGATGAACCATTGAGAAGGATTTTGGCACATGTGAATCGTGTGGTCCCGCATATATATACTCTATAACTGGATATTTCTTGTTAGGATCAAAATCAACTGGTCTTATAATTACTCCCCAAATATCTGTGACCCCATCTCTGCCCTTAGCAGAAAACACTTCTGGCATTCTCCATCCAGCCTCCA
The DNA here is from genome assembly GCA_012841425.1 of Bacteroidales bacterium. GTDB lineage: Bacteria > Bacteroidota > Bacteroidia > Bacteroidales > Dysgonomonadaceae > Proteiniphilum. The sequence continues at coordinate 4,729 of DUUR01000053.1, forward strand.
CAGCTTTTGATATATCGGGTTGATTTTCCGGCTCATATATTACTTTTCCATCCGCCACGGTACGAATCACGATAGTAGGTTCCATATCAACGCGGGAGTATGAGTCAACCATATATTTAAAATCTGAACTAAAAGTCACTGAGTGATTAGCATTTTCTGGTGTCAGTGCAATTAATTTTCCGTTATCTAATGAAACCTTGTAGTATTTTTCCAGATATGGATCCTCACCTTTGTCCATTCCGCATGCTTTAATTATTACCGTTCTTGCGGCCTCATCTACATGAATTACCTCTTTTACAACCCATTCTCCGTGTGTTATTTGTTTTTTTACTTTTCCTGAAGGTACATCATATAAATATAAATGACTCCAACCATTTCTTTCTGACAACCAAAGTAGCTCTTTACCATTTTTTAACCAGTTGGTTGAAATCTTATTGTAGTATATAAAAGTATCTGCTCTTTCATCTACAATTGGATATAGCTTGCCATTTACATCACCTGAGTAAACTACATATTGTTGATGTCCGCGGCGGTTGAAATGGAAGGTAAAGTACTCACTATTTTCATGCCAATTGATTCTGCCTAAACTATACTGCTGTTCTACATTAGGCACATCATAGAATATTTGCTTATCCTCATCAAGAATAAAAAGTACGGGGTAACGAATAGGGAGAGCATCTCCGGGTTTTGGATAATCGTACGAGAACATTTTTGGTTGAAGCTGATCTTTGGGAGATGAAGAAATTATATTCAACTTCCTATCTCCCCCAGGACGGTATTTACAACTGACAATCTTTCTAGAATCGGGAGACCAATTAATATCAGATGAGTAATACTCAAAATCAGAGCCGTCATAGCTAAGCTTCTTACTCTCATCTGTTGTAAGATCTGTTACCCAAATATTTCCTTCAGATATATAAGCCTCCTTTTTTCCATCAGGAGATTTCACTTTTCGATTTACATTCTCTCTTTGAACTGAACCCCAATATCTATTTTGAGCATTTCTAACTGGTTCTCTCGAGATGGAATACTCCTTTAATGAAATGATATAATTAAAATCTTCTATACGAAATTTAAGCGTGTCTACAGACTTATTGATAACAACATGTCTAAATGGAAGGTTATAAGGTTTTGGTTTTTTCAAATCATCATAATCTGCTAAAAGTGAAGCAATCTTCTCTTGATCAAAAGCAGGTTTGATGTTTTTTCCTACCGCATCAAGTATCATAAATTCCATTCCACGTGGCGTTTGTGTTAAATACCAGAATAAATCTGTTTTTTCAATTGCTTCTATTGCAGATATTCCATTATAGTATTTTGTTGAAAATAGCTCTCTAAATGAATCAGCGCGTTTATATAGACTATCTATTGACTGAGCCGATATGTACAACGGCATGAACAACAAAACAATAGGGAATATTAATCGATTAAATTTCATTATATTCAATAATTATTAAATTTGGTTTTAGTTAAGTGTAGATCTAAGCCTCTCAGTAGCATTTATTATCATATCATGTGTACCACTTCCATCATTTACGTATGAAACAACCATTCTTCCGTATTCTATAGCATCAGTAAGATTTTGGTTTACTTCAGCAGTAATCATCCTGTCTGCTTGTCTTAATAGTGTGGAAAGAGGATAAAGATCTTCTGGTTCAGGTAGATTTCCTGGTCTCATACTATTAATAGCAGAACTGAGAGCAGAGGCTGCTAAATTCACCTCATTTTGATTATAGTTTTTATCACTGTTTTCAAAAACAGATTGTGCATCACGAAGATTATAGAGAAGACGTCTAAATCCGTGAGGCGCCCATGGAGAATGCTCAGGTACCTTTACTGTAAGGGCATTCCATGCATCTTGGTTTTGTTTCCTCTCCAAAGCAAGCGTAATCACTTCATTTAATTTACCTTTTTCAATGTTGTGCGCAAACACCAGATCACTGAGTGCTTTGCTTAGATTAACAATTTGTTTATCGACTTGCAATTGAGACTCTGCTGTTTCATAAATCTCTTTAGCTGATACAATTGCCATATTAAGTGCAAGATATTTATCCCAAGTATAGTCAGCTGAATCTTTTAATTCTGCTTTAGATATTAAGGTAGATAGCTGAGACTTATTGAGTCGTACCGACTGCAAACCGTTAACATTATGGTTTATTAATGCTATCTGATCTGTAATCTCTCTTTGAGTAGTTTTATCTGACTTAAGGAGTTTTTTGCCTACCCCAATAGATTTTTTTAATTTATTAAAAGACGATCTTGAGTAGTTCTTAGAATTAAAAATAGATACTTCGTCTAACTTATAATTAAGCATATCTTTAAACTCTGCAATCATATCGTCTACCATATTAATCCTGAAATAATGGGTAGAATTCTCCTCTCTAAAATAATCGGGTTCGAGAACTAATTCTCCAATACTCATAGTGTAAATATTGCCGTTAGTACCATAGGAGCCTCCACTGGGGCCATTCATTACAATTGATTCTAAATAAGAATCTATAGTTAAAGTTGCATTCTCCCAATCATTAACACCAGTAGCAGTCATAGCAAGTGGACCATACATTATTGTACCTGCCCACATTGGTTCATGTTGATTATTTGGCTGATTTTGTCCTGCTGTTGATGTTTCCATTTTGTCGGGACCCCAGTCAATATGCTTAGTAAATGGCATTATAACTTCAATAACATCATCCTCAGACCATACACGTTGTGGAATAGCTACATATGAACTTGGAGTATATTTGTCTGAAATAGGAGTTCCATTTAATAATATCTCAAACCCTTCTGTTGCCCAATAAGGTACTCTTAGCTTCATTTCAAAACTTCCACTTCCTTCGGTTATTTTAATGGTCGAATGTTCGGCAGGCCATAGACAATCTTGCTCAATAGTAATTCCCTTTTTATCCCAATTTAGAGTTGTTGGCATATAAAGAGCTACCCATAGTGTGTTATCAGAAATAAAATATGTTGCATCTTGATATTTTACATGATTCTCAGAACCTGTACCACCACAACAAGTAGAATGGGGGGTATTGTTGCCCCATGGTTTTGAAGCGTTTAATCCAACTGCATACTGATAAGTGGTCATATATTCTGTAGGATGCAATGAACCAACTAGTTGATTGTATAATAGTCTCTCATAATAATCCATATACTTAGCATCATCTGGATTAAAACAATTTAAATCTCTGGTAAGCTTTGCTAGATTATATGCGCAACAAGTCTCATTTAAAGTAGGAGCAGGATTAGTAGACATACTTAATATCTGAGTATAGGGCTGTCTAAACATCTCGCCATTGCCCACACCACCAGTTGCATATCTATATCGCCCTTGAATCAGTTCCCAGAAATTCTCTGAAAGATTAAAATAGTAGGGATCATTGTTACCTCTAAAACTTCTCAGTGCACTTATTATCTTAGGGATATGCTGATTGGCATGTCGGGTGCGAATATCATCAACGTTAATGGATAGTGGATCATAGAAAGCAGGGCTATCAAAATAGGTAGAAGCCTCTAGCAATTTTGCTTTCTCAGTAGGGTCGCTCACCATTTCGGCAAGCCTTGCAAGAGATTCTCCTGTTCCCCCATCCTCTCCTGCAATATACATATTCCACATCTCGTACCTATTACCAGGCTTTGCTCTACGCTCCTCCTGAGTACCGTCTGTATTCAAATATGTACGGTAATGCAAGCGATTCCAAATCCACAACCCCATATCTTTTGCAATAAGCAGGGCTTTGTCGGCTACTTCCCTATCATCAATATAAAGAGAAATATCAATTAGTCCAGCAAGTTGTTTGTGGATAGAATAATAAGGAGCCCATACCCAGTTTTCGTTATTATAGGCACGATACATCTCAATAAGAGCTGCATGGTGTGCTGGTATGGCGTTGAGATAACCATATCCATATTTTTCCCATTCCGTTTTATGAATATCAAAATCGTCCCAGCTACCTTTCATCTCAATTAACTCATCCTCTGGTGCAAAATCACGAGCCTCCCAGTATCTCCCCAACTCTTCATTCCAAACAAATGTTCTTTCTTGACTTTCCCTTAATTCATTGACCATACGAGTCATATTATTGCGTAACTGATTTTTCTGTTCAGTATCAATTGCGCTGGCAAAAGCTTGAGCCAGGGCAGACATATAATGACCTGATCCGTGTCCTTTCAATTTAGTAGTTGGAGAATCCCAACCTTCAGAAACTGTATAACCTTCGGTACTTAAACCGTAAGTGTCTCTATAATTGTAAAGTTGCTGAGATACATCCCAGCTAATAATTTCCTGTATTGCTAGGTCTCTATTGGAGGTAAGCCTGTTTTCTCCAGTGATTGAGACTTTATTTAAAGGCACTGCTTCTGCAATTGGAGTATTTGAAGGTACATTAAAACCTTCAGCTACCACCTTAATATCTGCAGTAATGGGATAACCGTTTTCTGTACTGTTATCACCAATAATAAAACCATCTATTTTGTATATACTGCCAACTGGATACTTATTGGGGTCTGCCTGGTCTTCTTCTACATTTCGTGCCGAATTAGACCATTTTACTTGCCTCAACTCCGATTTATCATCGGAATAGGTTACCCATACTTGATATGGAAGTCTGGGAACAGTTCCTACAGGAGAACTCAAAGA
>DUUR01000054.1 GCA_012841425.1 Bacteroidales bacterium
AAATATCTGAATTTGTACTTGCTTCTTTTCTTAAATTTACCCTATCAGTGGTGTAGTTATATGTAATAGTGGTGTTAACCTTATCTAGGGTAACACTTATCCCTGCAACACCTTCTTCTGCTTTTGCCGTTGTTGAGCTGCAAATAATCATTACTACACAAAAACACAAGAAGATAAATATTTTTTTCATTGGTTTCCTCCATAGTTTTATATCTATATTTATGACTCATTTATAGATATATAATTTTTATAGCAATTACTCTCATTACATATACTTTCAAAGTTATAATATGTTTGTAATTCATCATCAGGATCAATATCTAATTGTTTAACACAAGTATCTTTGTATTTACACTTAGTTGAAGTACATACTATAATGTCATACATGAAGTCACCTGCTGTTCATATTTTTGTCTAAATTCTTCAATAGTCATAGTCATTATAGGACTTGTCCTTTTTCTATAATTCTTACAACTATAACATTCTTCACACATATATCTATCATCTAGCGTCTGATTATACCCACCATGCGCACCATAGGGGCATAAACTACGTTCTAAGTCATCTTCTATCACATTTACCGGACATTCACAATTTACAAATCTTTCTTCATAGGCTTTAATTTCATCAAATGAAAACACTCCATAAGCCTTGCATTTTTCATGTGATAGAATTCCTAACTCATAATCTATCCAATCTTGAGGTTCCATTTTATATTTTGGATTAGATAAACTACCATTTGCAAACTCATTCAACACAAACTGTTGACCTTGTATCGGAAGTTTATCAATAAATTCTAACATGTCAGCTTCATATAAATATTCTGTTCCAATAAAATAACCATTTTGTTTGATTTGTTTTACTTCCATATTCCATATGTTGGGGTTATTTTCTTTGCTTTTTTTATAACAGCATTGACATAATTGTATTTTAGTACCTTCACCATCAAATGCACTTCCGCATCCCAATTCTGGAATCTCTATTATATGTATATTAGATTTATCTAATGAAATTAAACACTTCCAACATAGTCCTTCGTGATTTTCTACAGCTAATACTTTTTTACTCATGTTTTAACCTCCAACATATTTATTTTATATAGTTTCACATATGTATCCAAAGTGATAAATTTTAAATTTAGCTCCTCTGGTAACGACATTATTGTCGGTGGCAAGCTCTTTTTGTTGGGATAAGATGTAATTTTTAATTGCTTTCGCTTCATGCATTCTTGATCTATGTCTACACTTTTCCAACTGCCGAGTTTTCCTAGGTAGTTTGTCCCATTCTTATATCTCCTAAATTTTATTTTAGCAAACCTAATTCCTTTAACTTGTCTTGGTTAAATATACAAAAATCAATACAATTCAGTGGATTTGGTTCGCAATCTTTTCTTGCACCTTTACATTCTTTGCAGCATCCCATTGTTAATGGCTTGTATTCTACCGTTGCCAATTCTTCTTCTCTAATACATACATTAATTGTAGTATCTTAACTTATTTCATCACCTAAATGTTTTTTAATCCTTTTTTGTGCTACCTCAAAATAGTTCTTATCTAACTCAAAACCTATATAGTTTCTATTTGTATTTATACAAGCAATTGCTGTCGTTCCACTACCTATACAGTTGTCTAGGACGGTTTCACCTTCTTTGGTATATGTTTTGATTAGGTATTCAAACAATGCAACCGGCTTTTGTGTTGGGTGAAGTCCCCTCCACTTATCCCTGTTGTTAAAGTATTGCACGGAAGATGGGTACCTATACTCTTTATCGTAATGCCCAGCTTCCGCTCCTTGGAAAGTTAGACCGCCTGTTGCTTCTCCTGTTTTTGTTTGTACATATGCTCCCGAAGCTCTTTTCGCTCCACTCCCTTTTCGGAGTTGCTTTATAGGGAAATACTGATGTCTTTTTTTAGAGAATACCAGAACGCTTTCATGCTCTTTCATAGGCTGATATTTAAGTTGGGCGAAGTTACTCCCTACCGCTTTTTCCCATATCCATTCATATCTAAAAATTTTGGGATTACTCATTACCAGCGCACTCGTAAAGGGTTGACTCGCTGTTAATACAATAGCACCATTGTCCTTAATAATACGTTCGTATTGCTCCCATAATGGTTCAAAAGGTATAATTGTATCCCATTTGCAAGCCGTTGTTCCGTACGGTAAATCGCATAAAATCATATCAATACTTTTATCTTCAATTCTTTTCATGCCTTCAAGACAATCTTCATTGTAAATTTTATTAACTTCTAACATTTATATTTCCTCCTCAAAATCATCACAATTATCATCTTCCTTTACATATCCGTCATACAGATGGCAATATCCTGTACTTGGATATGATTGTGTGCCATCATAATGTGTGCAATCTTTACATCTATCCATTTTTTATCCTCTTTCTTTGTAATAAATACATCTATAGAATTACTCCATTATTTTAATTATGCTTACTTGATTGCCACCACTCTATTGCATCGAGTTCTCTCTGCCACATCTTAATTTCTTTGTTTATGTAATATATCTGTTTCAGTTCTTCTTTTGTCACCCTCTCACCACCCTCTGCATCATTCGCACTAGCTCCCTTCATTTGACATATTCGCCTTCTCTAGTTTGCCTTTGTATTTTTTTAAAAAGTCAATTCTGCATTGTAATCTAGAATAGCTTTCCCATTTACATTTTTTATATTTAGGAGAATTATTGCT
>DUUR01000055.1 GCA_012841425.1 Bacteroidales bacterium
ACTCCATAAGCAAGTGGTATGGAAAGAATACCATAAACTATTACAAATCCTCCTTCTCGAGCACCCATCTGCATAGGCATGAAGAAGAACAAATTGGAAATGAGCGATTGCAGTGATTCAATCAATACGCTCTCTCCAAAGGTTATTGGTTGTTTAATTGCTTGCATCATTAGTATAACTTCTACGCAAACTAATATACGAGCAATAAACTCGAACGAAAGGGAAAGAAAGAAATCTCTTTTTCGGTTCTTATATAAATCAGAAATAAGTTCATCCATTTGACTTATTTTTTCCTGATTACCAACTCTATAAGTTTTTATCTTCTTACCAATGAAGGGCAACCGACTAGAAATAATTAAAGCTCTATTTACACCACCACGAGTATAAATTCTATATGCCCATAGAAGAAGAAGAAAAGTTGTACCTGTAGTTATAATCATGCCAATCTCAACAGAGTCTGAAAGTACAGGAACAAGAAATAATAAAAGGGGTATAGACACCATCCAGAAGATGAAATGTGCAACAATACGCATCATTGTGCTTAGGAGGACTGAAGAAGTGGACTTTTGAATACCGATATCTGACTGTAGTTCTATAATCTTATAAGGCTCTCCACCCATCAGCCCAAATGGAGTTATATAGTTTATAGCAAAGCCACTTATTGTTAGTTTGAAAAGCCTAAAGAAACTAATCTTTTTAGTCTCTTGACTTCCATCTCGTAAGATGATATATAGCGACAATGTGTTTATAATATAAACAATTACCCACATTCCTATAATGGGAATGTACCACCAACCAGTCTGTTTCATATCTCTCCAAATATTATCCAGACCAATTGAATAGACCATAATTCCCAGGGCAAGTGCACCGAGAATAAAAAAAATATTCTTAGCTAACTTTGCCTTCTTCACAATTTATTTTCTGAAAGGTGCTTTCACTATTACAGCTTTTAACGATTTGCTTCTTACCTTAATTGCAATTTCATTGCCTAATTTAGCATATTCTGATTTTATATAGCCCATGCCAACACCTTTCTTAAGCACTGGAGACATTGTTCCAGAAGTAACATTTCCTATTACTTCGTCATTAAGATTAACAATTTCGTAACCTTGACGAGGAATACCTCTATCTAGTAATTCAAAGCAGCATAATTTCTTTGATACACCTTCCGATTTCTGTTTTTCTAAAACCTCTCTTCCAATAAAAGGCTTGTTATCTGCAAATTTAGTTATCCATCCTAAGCCTGCTTCTAATGGTGTGGATACTTCATCAAGTTCATTCCCGTACAAACAGTATCCCATTTCGAGTCTCAAAGTATCTCTGGCACCAAGTCCAATAGGCTTTATACCAAACTCCTCTCCTGCTTCAAATACAGCTTCCCATATTTTTAATCCCACAGATGTATAAAAGTAGAGTTCAAAACCACCTGCACCAGTATAGCCTGTATTCGATATTATTACATCTTCTACTCCGGCAAATTGATCTGTCACAAATTCATAAGATGGAATTGAAGAAAGATCCACTTTAGTGAGCTTCTGTAGTGTTTCAATAGCCTTAGGCCCTTGCACCGCTAGTAGCACCATACTATCAGATGCATTCTCAAGAACCGCACCCACTGTATTCCATTTTTGGCACCACTCCCAATCTTTCTGAATATTAGCAGCATTAACAACCATCAGATATTTCTCTGGCTCATAATAATAGAGTATAAAGTCGTCTACTATACCTCCATTCTCATTTACAAAACATGTGTATTGAGCCTTGCCCAGCTCTAGTTTGGTTACATCATTGCTTGTAATCTTTTGAAGAAATTCCAATGCTGTTGGCCCTTTCACCCAAAACTCCCCCATATGAGATACATCAAATACACCAACACCATTTACCACAGTTTGATGTTCATCAATAATACCTGTATACTCAATAGGCATATTATAGCCTGCGAAGTCATGCATTTTTGCACCTTGTGAAATATGAAGTTCAGTAAATGGTGTATGTTTCATTTTATTTAGATATTTAATAATGATGTCTTAATTTTCTTTAGCTACTAACTCAGCTATTTTCACAATAACCTTAGAAGCTTTCTCCAGTGCGGGTATTGGCAAGAACTCATATTTACCATGAAAGTTCATCCCCCCAGCAAATATATTAGGGCAAGGTAATCCCATAAAAGACAACTTCGAACCATCTGTTCCACCACGTATCGGCTTTACAATAGGATTAATGCCTAGCTCTTCCATTGCACGGTGTGCATAATCGACGATATGCATAACAGGTTCAATTTTTTCTTTCATATTATAATATTGATCTTTCATTTCAACGGTGATACGATGAGCATATTTTTTATTTAGTATGTCAACGGTATTAGTTAATGTCTTCTTACGTTCTTCAAATTCCTCTCTATCATGATCTCTTATAATGTATGACAGATTTGATTCTTCTACAGTTCCATTTAAAGAAATAAGATGGAAAAAACCTTCATATCCTTGAGTATTTTCAGGACGCTCATCTTGTGGCAACATCGAAATGAGTTCATTTGCTAAATGAAGTGCATTAATCATTTTACCCTTTGCATAACCTGGATGCACATTCCTTCCTTGTATCTCAATTTTAGCATAGGCAGCATTGAAATTTTCATATTCAA
>DUUR01000056.1 GCA_012841425.1 Bacteroidales bacterium
ATTTAAGCATCATAAAAAAAAGCGCAAAATTGTTTTTACACAATTTGCGCTTGCAAATTAAAACTGAGAGAATTAAACTTCAAAAACTCTTATAATAGTCTACAGTTTCTTTTGTGATAATATCTAGCTGAACGAAATTTTGTATAGTTACTGGTTTTTTAAATATTAAATACTCAAGAAGTGTTTTCATTGCATAAAATCCTTGATACTCTGGCCCCTGACCAATTAGCAAGTCGATATGCCCTTTTTTTACTGCTTCTATATTAGGTGTAGTTAAGTCCATGCAAATCATTTTCACATTATCCATATTGTTATTATATAGATAATCTGAAACTATGCTTCCGCGAGAGTTCATAACTACAATACCTGGTACGTTTTTATGATTTTTGAAGAAATGCGAAAGATGCCTTTCATTGTCTTCAGGTTGAGATACTGAAAATGGTATCTTGAGCACCTGATTCATACTTTTCATTTCAGATAGATAATCAGTGAATCCTTTTTTTCTTAAAATGGTGGTATACGCACTACTGTCTCCCGTTCTTACAGCCTGCAGCAGTCCGATATTAGATCCTTTAGGAGTTATTGAAGTTATTAAATTGGCTATTAGTCTACCAACCATATAATGATCTGCCGAAAAGAAAGCCAAAGGTTTGCATTCATCAACAGAAGAGTCAACAAAAATATACGGTATTTGTCTTTCATCCATTTTACTGCACAATTTAATGGTTTCCTCTCTAAAGGTTGTTCCAATTATTAGAGCATCCATTTCAAAACGAGATATCTTTTCGAAGACTTCTCTACATGAATAAATATCGTATTGATTGTATGTAAATACATGATACTCTACTTTTATGTTCTCATATTCATCCAATGTATGTTTTATTCCGTTGTGAATACTTTCCCAATATGCACCACTTGAATATTGTGGAGTGGTTACTGCAATTTTATACCTTCTTTTTAGTGAAAGGGATGAAACATGCATGTTGGGTCTATAATCTACTTGTTCAATAATTTTCTCAACAGCTATGCGGGCATCATCCGAAACATTTCCACGGTTATGAAGAACTCTATCAACTGTCCCTGCCGATACCCCGGCCATTCGCGCTATATCTTTTATTCTTATCTTTTTATCCATAAAAGAGCTTTAATTTAGATTAAATTGATGTTTAACATAAAATTACACAAAATGAGTGTTGCGGTAGATTTTTTTAAGTAATTGGCTTTGAATTATTCAAATTATTTGTATTTTTGTGTACGTGCACAAAACTATAGTTTATTTTCCATTTATAAAATAAAATTTGAAGATATTTTTTATTTTCTTCATAATTCAATATAACATTAAATATCAATTTGTATACTTTAAAAATAATAGATGCTGTGGACGTAAACAAGTATAACGCCAGAAATATAATTTTTAATAATTTACTATAATGAGTAGCTTTATTCACGCTGATTTCATGCTTCAGACCAAGACAGCAGAAAATTTATATCATAATCAGGCAGAAAACCTGCCAATTATAGATTATCATTGTCATTTGGAGCCTAAAGAGATTGCAGAAGACCATAAATTCAGAACAATTACTGAGCTTTGGCTTGGAGGGGATCATTATAAATGGAGACTGCTTAGGGCTAATGG
>DUUR01000057.1 GCA_012841425.1 Bacteroidales bacterium
ATAGTTGTACCAAAATCTTACAAAGGTAATAAAAACTAATTTAAATAAGATAAAGATCTAAGAGCCTCTTCTATACTGTAGGCAACAACTATTTCGTCATTGAATTTCAATGTCCAGCTATTATTATCTTCATTTACAAAAAGCTCAACAGCTGCATCTGGAATAATTTTGTATCCTTTCCTTGAAAGTGCTTTTGTTGTCCACCTAGCCATTAGTCCATCGGGATTGTTTACATGTGTAGTTATATACTTATCGAGGTTTTTTTGAACAATAAAACTACCATATTCCTTATCAAATTCATATGAGCTGTTATGGAAAATCTCTTCAAAACTGCCATTAAGCACTAAATCTTCGGGTGCACCAACTATTACACCTTTACCATACTCCATAAGCCATAGCTTATCTGCCACCTGCATAGCGGTCTCCAATTCATGTGTTGAAATTAGAATAGTTTTCCCTGTATCACGTGCCAATTTTTGCAGTAAAAGTAAAATATTTATACGGTTCGACAGGTCAAGATGAGATGTAGGCTCATCAAGCAGTATAAGAGGAGTGTCTTGTGCAAGTGCACGGGCAATAAACACCCTTTGTCGCTCACCATCAGACAGTTCATAAATATTTCTGTCATCAAAACCTTCAAGATGAGTCATTATCATTGCATCAGAAATAATCTTATTGTCTCTTTCGGACAGACTACCTAACCAGCCTGTATAAGGATCTCGTCCAATCGAAACAAGCTCTCTCACATTAAATGAAGCCACGGAGTGTTGCCCAGTTAGCACAACCGATAATAATCGGGCCCTCATCTCAGGCTTGAGGTTAACTAAATCTTTGTTTTCAAGATGTATCTTTCCGTTATAGATTGGCTGCAGGCATGCAATTGATCGAATTAGGGTTGATTTTCCACAGCCATTTTTACCTATTAATGCAATAAGTTCACCTCTATCGGCAGATAAATTGAGGTTGCTTTGAACCGTCTTAGTCCTGTTCTTATCAGGATACCCTATACTTATATCAGAGAGTTTTAGAAAAGACATATCACTCATCCAAAAGTCCTTCCGGAAGATTCATCTCAATAATTTTACCCCTCTCATCAATAGCAGTAATAAAATCTTCTGTTGCAGGAATCAGTATCTCCTTTTCTTCTTTTTGTAAAACAAACAGTGTATTTATTGTTGACTCATCAACGCTACTTATTTCTCCTATAAGTTTACCATCAACCCTTATTACTTTATAACCTACAAAATAGCTCCAACTTATAGTTCCGCTATCTTCATGTTCTATTACCATCTCTCGAGGCATATAGACGGCTAAATTGGTATACTTAGATGCATCCTTCTCATCGTTTATCCCCTCAAATTTCACTCGTGCACCAACATCGGTTGTAAAAGTAAAATCCTCTATAAAAAATGGCACTGGTATATTCTCAATCATCAGAAAATAATACTCGCTATCCAACTCTGCATATTCACCCTTATTGAATAGAATATTTATTTCACCCTTTATACCATATGGCTTTTGAGTGCGTCCAACCTGTATAATTTCTTGTGGAGAGATCATATTTATTATCTTCTTCTCTGATGTCGAATATTCTTGAGCTTATTGCGACTAGGTGTAACCTTTACTTCTGGAATAACATAATCTTCTATTGTAAGTTTTATTTTACCACCCGAGAGGTCGTACAAGTCTTCATAAATCTTTATATCATCTACATCTTTATTCCACTGAACATAAGATTTTTTCATCTGGCTTGCTATCATTTTCACAAGCTGCATTTTTTTATCACCCTCTTCCATTTTTGCAGCTATATCAATAATTTTCTCCATTATTTTGCCATAATGACGATACTTCATGGTGGGCCTACTATATTCTATTTTTCCAGGAGCCGAATATAATTCCTCTCTCTTTATAACTTCATATGGATACTCAATATCAAGTTTAAAATCAGACATAATTGCCAAATGATCCCACAGAATGTGCTTAAAGTTGTTCACATCTCGTAAGTGTGGAAACATGTTACCCATAACATCTATTACCGAGTAAGCACAAACTTTACGTTCTTGTGGATCCTCTATAGCAACGCAATGGTCAACCATATTTTGTATATTTCTTCCATATTCAGGCATCGTAAGTTTAGCCTTTTGTGTATTATATTGCATAATTATTTTTATATTTCCGATTATGTTTAAATCTAAATTATCTCAGTTTAAGCAAATCCCCTTCTTCGGGAATGTATTCATAGCTCTTTTTATTCAGACGATATAAATTTCTAAGTTGAATACCATATATTTGTGAAATACTATACATAGATTCACCCACCTGAACTGTATGATACTCATATCCTTTATCAGCTCTTTTTTTCTTTTTCTGAAAATACACGATGTCTCCATCGATTAAAGGAAAATCTGAAGGGACTTCATTAAATTTTAAAAGATCCTCTTCTTTAAATCCAAATTCGTTAGAAATACTGCCAAATGTATCGCCATCTACTGCTATTACGTAAACCAATCCGTGAGTTATGTAGGGTTGATGCTTCCAGGTAGCCATAGATGCTTCGGCGTTACGAATTGCCTCTCTTTGTTTACGGCTAACACCTTTCCTGTATTTCTTGTCATCAAACCTATACAACTCATAGTCCTCAATAAGCTTTATCAACTTGTTAGCATAAGCTCTGTCGGTTGCATAACCCGACTGCTGGAGTCCTCTAGCCCAACCTTTATAGTCAGTGATAGAGAGCTCAAATAAGTTCCTATATCTACTACCACCCACCAAAAACTCTGAGTGATCTTGGTAAGAGTCTTCTACTCTGGCATAACTTCTAAAACAGTCATTTGGGGTATCGTCAGCTGCAAAAACCCTATTTCCACTCCAGCCTCTGTGGCATTTTATACCAAAATGATTGTTAGATCGACGTGCCAAATCGCTCATCCCTGCACCCGATTCTAATATACCTTGCGCTAGTGTAATTGAGGCAGGTATACTATATCTTTCCATATGCTCAATAGCAAGATCACTATATTTTTCTATATATATCTCGTAGGTCCTAACTCCCGACTGCCCAAATAAGTGAGAAGAGATAAATAAAAACAACAGAAGGGGTATGAGTTGCGGAATATGACTATATTTGTATGAATTAATATGCATTACAATTTTAACAAGTATCTAAGTATGCGAGAAATAAATTTAACTACAAAGATAGCTGTTTATCCTTTAGAGGAGTGCTCTGATTTAGAAAAAAAGCTAATTGTTGCTGCAAAACATGCAACTGAAAAGTCATATGCTCCATATTCAAACTTTAAAGTGGGTGCTGCTTTACTTTTAGAGAATGGCGAAATAATTACTGGCAACAATCAAGAAAATGCAGCATATCCATCTGGCTTATGCGCAGAGAGGGTTGCTATATTTTATGCAAACTCAGTATATCCCGACCAAAAGATTGTAGCTATCGCTATAGCTGCATGGGCTAATAACACATTTACCAAAGATGCTATTACACCTTGTGGAGGTTGCAGGCAAGTGCTTCTTGAAGCAGAAAGCAGATTCAGCTCACCAATGAGAATTTTAATGTACAGCGATGAGGGTATTTATGTTGTTAATAGCATTAAAAGCTTGCTACCATTAAGTTTTGGAGACGAACAATTAAAAGCTTCAAAATGATGCTTCGTAAAGAGTTACTAGGTACCATTTTTTGTCTATAAGCGCAAAATAATAATCGGCATATATTCCGTTATTTATACCACGTATCTCTACAATTGCTGTGTCATTATTAAATCTTACAACTTGATAATATTGATCGAAGGGTCTAGTTAAGTATGTGCTATCGTAAGTTAAATCTAGTTGCTCCCAGTCATATCTGCTTATAGTCTCTTCTATTGAGGCCATACCCTCATGCTCTGAATCAGGAACAATAATACTAATTGGAAATTTAATTCGTTGTATTTGAAATCTCTCTTCCTTGCTAAATTTCTCAACAAACGTATTAAAGTCCTCACTAAATTCATCTGGATGACCAACTAAACTGCTATCAATAACGGTGACATAGTCTTTGTTATTATCAAGCACACTTTCTTTCTTCTCCTTGCTTTGATTGCAAGAAAAAAGCATAAAAAATAATATGCAAGAGAAGACAAAAAATGTTTTTTTCATAAATAAAAAATTACCCATCGCTGACTTTCACAAAGATACAAAAAAAGTTGATAACCAAATAGTAATGTATAACATATTATAATAGAAATATTAGCTATCTTTGTTTATAATAGTATCTAAAAATTATGAGGATAAAATGAATTTGCAAGAAGAGATTAATAACCTTTTTTTAAATCAGCAAAATAATTGGGTTCAATTCAAGAATGCTATAGAACAACTAAATAGTGTCAAATCAAAAAAGATAAAATGGGATGACAACAATTGTGCAACTATTCAGTATAATCCTTCTAGAATAACTTCCACCACAGCAAATATAGACAAGAAGCATATTAGTGAAAGGCCATGTTTTCTTTGCGAAGAAAATCGACCAACCGAACAGATGTGTATTCCTTTTATTAAGAAGTATGCAATTCTTTGTAACCCGTTTCCTATTCTCAAAAACCACCTCACCATAGCGTTACACTCTCATGTACCTCAGCGTATACGCCATAAAATTGGAGATATGCTTACGCTAGCCGAAAAACTTGATGATTATATCGTTTTCTATAACGGTCCCAAATGTGGAGCATCGGCTCCCGATCATTTTCATTTTCAAGCTGGACTAAAATCGGAGGTATTAATGCAAGGTGATAATGATTTGAGATCATGCTTATCGATAAGTAGTGAGGACAAAGACGAAGCACTTGAGCTCTTTGAAGAGGTGTATCAATATCTAAGTTCGCTACAGCCCAAAGAAGAAGAGCCTATGCTTAATGTAATCTCTTATTATGAAAATGGTTTTTATAATATAAATATATTCCCACGTAAGCTGCACCGCCCTACTCAATATTACAGTGAAGGAAACGACAAAATTCTGATAAGTCCGGGGGCACTTGATATGGCGGGGCTACTCATAACTGTGAGAGAGGAAGATTTTATTAAAATTGACAAAAGTGAGATAGAGGATATTTACAATCAGGTTTCTTTACTTATTATTTAATCACAAAATTCTTTATTCACTTTTTTTCTATCATCTTATTATTGAATACTTTGTAGATAGTAAAATTAAATGTAAATATGGAAAATTCTGAAATTATATTAGTTAATATCAACGGCGAGGATAAACCGGGATTAACCGCTGCACTAACTGAGATTTTAGCTAAACATGGTGCTTTCATTCTCGATATTGGTCAATCCGACATTCATAGAAATGTAGCAATTGGCATACTTTTTAAATCTATGCATAACAATTCTGGTGAAATAT
>DUUR01000058.1 GCA_012841425.1 Bacteroidales bacterium
CATTTGTTGCGCGTTGTAGAGTTATGTAAATCAAACTGCCATAATCCATTATGCCAGTTGAGTCTGCCAATTCCGAACGACCTCCAAAGGTGGTTTCGGCTATGGCAAGCTGATGTTCGTTCATATTGCCGATAACATTAAATGTTTGCGACACTTGTGCTATTTCACCTAAGTATTTGCCAGTATCCCACTCATAAACTTTGAGCATATCACCCGCATTATATTTTTTTGCGGGCCAGTGATATAACTCACCAAATAAGCCGTAAGAATCGGCTGCATATGAAATGAGTGTTGAACCATCAGTTGATGCTTTTTTTCCTACTAGTAAATTTGTGCAAGGAAACGCTAAATTATTGGCAAATAGAGCCGTTATAGCGATGATAATGAATTTTCTCATGTTATACTTAATTGTCAATAAAATAAAATATAGTTTTGTCGTAAAGATACTTTTTTTTGTTTAATCAGCCTAGACAGAACAACTGATATTTAATATTTATCTTAATTCGGTTGGCAAAAGTAGAAAAAAAAATCTATTTTTGTCTCACAAAACAACCCTCAGTATTATTTAATAATGAAAGAAACAGTATACAAGATAAGTACTAAACGAGTTTTGGGGCTCACAGCTACTCAAATCATAGTCTTATTAGCGCTGTTGGTTATACTGTTCTTTTTTAGCGATAGTAGTATTCCAAAAAGATTAAAACAAGAATCAGAGATTAAAGACATTCAAACTCAAATAGAATTATACCAACAACAAATACAAGTGGATAAGGAGAAGTTGAATGAGCTACAATCTAATAGAGACGACCTCGAAAAGTTTGCACGAGAGAATTACTTTATGAAAAAAGAAAACGAGGAAATCTTCATTATTGCAAAATGATTCTGTATATTTGTTGATAAAGATTTTGGTATATTATATGAAGGACAAGATATTTCAGATATCAGGCATACTGATTCTATTCTCAGCTATTTTATATATGTTTTCTCCTGACATTGCGCCATGGATAATGTCGGTATCGGTGCTCATATTTTCACTAATAACTATGACAAATCCATATCCAGGCAAAAGTATTAGAGGTAAAAGACTCTTCAATTTTCAACTGTTCTCATGTTTATTGATGATTGCATCAACCTATTTAATGTTCAAGCATCGCCCTGAATGGCCGCTAGTAATGATAATAGGTGCAATTTTAATGCTATATGCTGTAATAGCAATACCAAAAGAATTGAATAATGAGAAGGATGCTCATAAATAAACATTGGACCTACTGATAACATGGTTTTTGTGAAATGAAAAAGAATATTCTTATAGTAGACGATAATTTAACTATTTGTTTGATGTTGAAATCGTGGTTGGTAAAAAACAACTATAACGTAGAAACAGCATCTAATGCGCAAGAAGCAAAGCAGATGGTCAAGGATTTTCCATTTGATTTGATTCTGAGTGATATCAGAATGCCCGATGTTGATGGTATTAACTTTTTGAATTGGGCAAAGAAGTATGATTCAGATATTCTAGTTATTATGATGACAGGATATGCCGAGATAGAATCGGTAGTTGAATCAATGAAGTCTGGAGCAACAGACTATATAACAAAACCAATTGATCCAGAGATACTTTTTGGTAAGATTGAAGAAGCATTTCAAGTTCAGGAGAATATCAAAAAAATCAATCAATTCTCAAATGACTTTTTAGTTCCACCTGGAGATGAATATAAGCAACTGCATGAACAACTACATCTTGTAGCAGAAAACAATGATCATCTGCTAATTATAGGAGATAGGGGTACAGGCAAATTCTCGTCGGTGAAACTTGTATTTGAAAAAGGTATTCACAGATCTAAGCCGTTGGTTATACTAGATGCTTCAGATTTAATTTCAACATATTGTGATGGCAATGAGTATGAATCGGCTTTAATAGAGAAAGTAAAAGTTGCAAAAGGGGGTCTCTTCTATATACGCGATATAGAACAATTTAACAAATCTGTTCAAAATGAGCTTCTTGCAGTGCTAACTAAACAGAGCAGAGATGAGAATTTTACACAAGTAATATTAAGCTCTCAACAAAGCCTCGAGGAGTTACAACACACTCTTATCCCAAAATTGTATAGTGTGCTACAAAAGAATGTCATTATTCTTCCTTCTTTAAAAGGAAGGAGTGATCAAATTTTAAGCTTCTCACAACACTTTCTTGATTTTGCGAACTTTGCATTAAACAAACAGCTAAAGGGAATAGATTCTGAAATGCAAAAAGAATTCATTTCATACAACTGGCCAGGAAATATACAAGAGCTAAAAAACACAATAATAAAAGCAGCGCTGTTAACAAAAGGTGATATTATAACAATAGATATTGCCGAAGAGATATTTGGTAACAGTAAAATTGAAAGAGACGAAGCAGAGACAATTAATATTAATAGTTTAAGAAAAGAAAATTACGAGAAAGAGAAAATCTATCAAGCACTCACTCTTGCTAAGGGCAACAAAACTATGGCTGCATCTATACTAAATATTGATAGAAAGACATTATACAATAAAATCAAGTTATATAGTGTAACAATTTAAAAATGGGCAAAGAGGGGGCGTCGAAAGTTAAACTAACCGTCATTATTGGATACATTCTTGTTGTTGTAGTTTTAATAGCAGGTCTGTCGGCTCTTTATAGAAACTTAGTTGAATACTCTAACAAGAAGGTTGAAAGTGAAGAATTAACCGAAATGATTATTGTAGGTAATACCCTTTCGCTTCTTTATGAAATTGAAAGTGAGCAAAATCTACTAACTCCATCAAGTGCCCTTAAATATTTTATAAACTATGATTCAATTATTCCAGAAATAGAAAATAACCTCCATGAATTGCATATCTTGTCAAAAGATAGCTCCCGACATGTTAAACTTGATTCTATAAGTCTACTTATCAAAAGCAAAAGAGACAACCTTAATGATATAATATTATTACTCGATTCAATAAGAGAGGCTCCTCAAATTGTGAAGGAGACACATAGCAGTTATGAGTCTCAACTTGACAATAAGAGTGATACAACTATAATATCTAAAGATAGAAAAAGCTTTTTAGCACGCCTTAAGAATGTTTTTGTTGGAAAACCCGATTCTACAGTAATTATAGAGAATAGAGTTGTGGATACAGTTATGAATAGAGTCCGTTATTCAGAGAGACTAGATATGAGTAGGCAATTAGAGCTTCAAGCTACATTAGTAGACAGGCAAATTGTTTTGAGCAACACCAATAGAATGCTAACCGATAGAATAGATGAATTATTAAAAGATATTGAGCAAGAGGAGTTTAAAAAATCTATCAAACTTATAGAGGAGAAGGAGCATGCAATTCTTCGTTCTCAAAAAATTATTCTTATTGTTGCAACAATTGCTATAATTATAGCATTGATTTTTGCTGTTCTATTTCTTATTGATATAAACAGGAGTCAGCGCTACAGAAGAGAGCTAGAAAAGTCGAACCAGCAGATTTCTGAACTGTTAGCTTCCCGTCAGAAGTTGATGCTAACAATATCACACGATATCAAAGCGCCAATAAGCTCAATATTGGGCTTTATTGAATTATTGAGAGATAGCTTTAATTCAAATATAACTAAAGAAAAGAGCATAGACTATTTGCAAAATATGAAAAGTTCTGCAAATCATGTTCTGCAATTAGTTACCACTCTACTAAATTTCACTAAACTACAAGAGGGTAAATGGGAGTTCAAAAACAGCCGTTTTAATTTACATCTATTTGTAAATGATATTACTGCTAGTTTTAGACCTATGGCTGAGAAGAAAGGTCTTAACTACTACGTTGAAAATGAGCTTCCTGTTGATAAAGCATATCTTGGAGACTCTTATGTGTTAAGGCAAATTATTAGTAATCTTATCTCCAATGCAATTAAATATACCAACCGTGGCGAAATAAAAATTATAGTAAAAGAATTACAAGAAACACTTCACTTTTCTATTTCAGATACAGGAATTGGCATAGATGTTAAAGAGCATGAGTCGGTTTTTAACGAGTTCAAACAAGTAGCTCAAGATTATGAATATAGAAATATAGAAGGAAGCGGGTTAGGATTAGCTATTACAAAAAGACTGGTTAATGAGCTAGATGGAAAAATATATTTAACCTCACAAAAGGGGGTTGGTTCTGAGTTCACAATTGAAATACCTCTTAAATTTGTGAACAGCGCACCCATTGAGTTAAACAACAACAATAAAACTGAATTGCACGATCTTAAGCATATCTCTGTTTTTATTATCGAAGATGATCCCATTCAACTGAAAATGGCAACAGAGATGATAACAAAGAAAGGAATGAGCTGTATGGGCGTATGCGACCCAGAGCTAGTTGTTCCACTGCTTAAGAACAATAAATTCGACATACTTTTTATTGATATTAATCTTCAAGCAACAACTGGTATAGAGCTTATTAAAGA
This sequence comes from Bacteroidales bacterium, assembly GCA_012841425.1. Taxonomy (GTDB): domain Bacteria; phylum Bacteroidota; class Bacteroidia; order Bacteroidales; family Dysgonomonadaceae; genus Proteiniphilum. Next base: position 4,445 of record DUUR01000058.1, read on the forward strand.
TATCTATTTAAAAGACAAAGATCTTTTAAAAGACATACCAATTATAGCACTTTCAGCTGCATCCGATATAACAAAACATGAGTTGCAAACACATGGGTTTACAGATTTCTTACCTAAGCCATTTACTTCAGAAAGTCTGTTTGAGATGATAAATATGCATACAAACTCTAGTGAGATTATATCTGACAACAAAAAAGAACCTTCTACTGGATTAATGTCATTAATAGAATACGTTAAAGATGATAGTGAGTTATCGACTGAGATACTGCAATCTTTTATTAGTGAAACTGCATTGAGTATTAATCTTTTAGAAGAAGCATTTGAACTAAAGAATAACGTGTCAGTGCAAAAAGTTTCTCATAAAATACTACCTCTAATTAAGATGATTGGTGATACTCAAGTTATTTCTATGATGGATCAACTCGAAAAAGGCAATCAACTCTCAAAAGAGAAGGAGAATTATATAATAGTTGAATTAAATAGATATATTGCAGAAGCAAAGGTGCTTAAAGATATAATTGAAAAAAGAATTCATGAGTATAACTGAGATAACCGATAGCTACAGACGATACTTGCTTCTAGAAAAAGGATTATCCAAAAATAGTATAGATGCATATATGCGAGATCTGCAAAAACTATTAGATTTTGCAGAACAAGAGCAGTTATCTTTAAAAACCATAGAATTGTCGCATCTTGAAGCGTTGCTTGCCGAACAATATGACAAGAAAATATCTCCCCGCTCTCTTTCAAGAGTTATATCAGGACTAAAATCTTTCTTCAGGTTTATGGTCTTATATGAATATCGCGAAGATAACCCAACAGAGCTACTTGAATCTCCTAAGGTAGGTCATAAACTACCTACAGTCCTTTCAATAGAAGAGATTGATAGCATTTTGTCTGTTATAGACGTTTCAACTACAGAGGGTGCTCGCAATTATGCAATTTTTGAAACACTGTATAGCTGTGGATTAAGAGTATCGGAGCTTATAGATCTGCGTTTCCAAGATCTTTATTTTGATGAAGGTTTTATTAGGGTTGAAGGAAAAGGTAATAAACAAAGATTAGTTCCTATTTCTGATACTGCAATTCAAAAGATTAAGAACTGGATTGATCATCGCAAACAAATTAATATTCGAAAAGGAAGCGAAGATGTTCTTTTTATAAGTAACAGAGGCAATTCTATTTCTAGAATAACCGTGTTCTATTATGCTAAGCTATACGCCGAAATGGCGGGTATACAAAAAGAGATTAGCCCTCACGTATTCCGACATTCATTTGCAACACACTTACTAGAAAGAGGGGCCAACATAAGAGTAATTCAAGAAATGCTTGGGCATGCAAAGATAACCACTACAGAGATATACACACATCTGGATAGAAGTTTTTTGAGAGAAGAAATTATAGAACATCATCCTAGAAGTAGGTTGAAGGAAAAATAAACAAAGAAAAGAATTAAAGCTCCAAGATAATTTTATATATTTGCTAAGGAATAATAAAACATAAAATCATGAAATTTGTAATATCAAGTGCCTCGATGCTAAATCATTTACAGGCAATCAGTAGAGTCATAAATTCAAAGAGTACACTACCTATTTTAGATTGCTTCTTGTTGGAGTTGAAAGGAGAGAAACTTACACTTACTTCTGCAGATAGTGAAACAAGATTAGAAACATGGGTTGAGGTTAGTAGCGCCGAGGGTGAAGGTAGCTTAGCTATTAATGCCAAAAATCTACTAGATCCATTGCGCGAGCTCCCAGACCAGCCACTAACATTCGATATAAATGATGAGACTCTTGAGGTGTTTATATATTATCAAAATGGTAAGTACAATTTTGTTGGCTTAAAAGGCGATGAATACCCAGAGCCAAAACCTCTGAAAGCAGATTCGGCTATGAGTCTTACAATAGACTCTGAGATGCTTTTGTCGGGAATTAACCGTACAGTATTTGCTACTGCCGACGATGAGCTTAGGCCAGTTATGAATGGCATATACTTTGATATTACTACAGATGATCTAACATTTGTTGCATCAGACGGACATAAGCTTGTGAGAGTTACCACTACAGAGTCGAAAGGTGATGGTCGTTCGTCATTTATATTACCAAAAAAACCATCAAACTTATTAAAATCTATTCTTCCTAGAGAGAAGGGAGACGTTGAAATCAATTTTGACGAAAACAATGCCTACATATCAATGAATAACTACAAAATGGTTTGTCGTTTTGTTGAAGGCAGGTATCCGAACTACAATTCAGTAATTCCTCAAAACAATGTTAACAGTGTAATTCTTGACAGGCTTACTTTGTTAAACGCACTCAAAAGGGTTTCTGTATTCTCAAATCCCTCAATAGGACTTGTAAAACTACAGCTCTCGGAAGATAAAATAGTTATTACTGCTCAAGATATAGATTTCTTAACAGCAGCAGAAGAAACTATAAGCTGTACCTACGAAGGAAGCGTAATGAACATAGGATTTAAAGCAGTATTCTTAATCGAAATTTTAGATAATATTCCATCATCAGATGTAAGAATAGAATTGTCTGATCCATCAAGGGCTGGACTTATTCTTCCAGTGGAGCAAGAGCAGAATGAAGATATGCTTACTCTATTGATGCCTATGATGTTGAATGATTAAATAAATATTAAATGGATTTAAATCTTAGTAACCCGTTAGTTTTCTTTGATCTGGAGACTACCGGTATAAATATTACACGCGACAGAATTGTCGAAATTTCAATTTTAAAAATTCATCCTAATGGTAAGGAAGAGAAAAAAACCAGAAGGATAAATCCCGAAATGCCTATTCCACCAGAGTCTACCGCAATTCATGGTATTACAGATGATGACGTGAAAGACTGCCCAACATTTAAACAAGTAGCAAAATCATTTGCCGACTTTTTAGAAGGGTGTGATATGGCTGGCTTTAATTCAAGCCGATTTGATGTACCCTTGCTTACAGAAGAATTCTTGAGAGCAGGTGTCGACTTCGATGCTAGCAAGAGAAAGTTTATTGATGTTCAGATTATCTTTCATAGAAAAGAACAGCGTACTTTAGAAGCAGCATATGCATTCTATTGCAACAAGAAACTAGATAATGCACACTCGGCAGAGGCAGATGTTTTAGCTACATACGAGGTACTTAAATCTCAACTCGATAGATATTCTGATCTAGAGAATGACGTTAATTTTCTATCAAAAGAATACTCTAGTTTTAATAACAATGTAGATCTTGCAGGTCGCATTATATTAAATGATAAAGGGGTAGAAGTATTTAATTTCGGTAAGCATAAAGGCAAATCGGTTACAGAAATATTTAAAAAAGAACCTAGCTACTATTCTTGGATGATGGATGGAGATTTTCCTCTTAATACTAAACAGGTGCTAACAAAAATTAGGCTAAGAGATATCAATGGTTAAATCTCGATACTTTATTACACTTTCTTATAACGGAAAGAACTATGTAGGCTGGCAGATACAGCCCAATGGAATAAGCGTGCAGCAAATGTTGCAAGAAGCGCTTTCAACCATACTGCGTTCTAATGTGGAAGTTGTGGGTGCGGGAAGAACAGATGCAGGTGTGCACGCTCTAAAAATGTTTGCACATTTTGATTGGGAGGGAGATGAATTCAATATCCAAGATCTTATTCATAAACTAAATAACTATCTCCCTAAAGACATTCATATTCACAATATACA
>DUUR01000059.1 GCA_012841425.1 Bacteroidales bacterium
ATTTTTGTCTAACCTATTGCAAAAACTCTGCAATACTACCACTAATCTGCATTAGTGAAATCTCATAAAGTTTTGTGTTGTATTGCGCTGTAAGCAATCGCTGTTCAGCCTCAAGAAGGCTGTTTTGTGCTTCACGGAGTTCAAGCCCCGAGAGGTCGCCAATTCTATACCTTTCCATAGCAATCTCATAGTTAATCTTGGCATTCTCTAAGCTTTCAACCTCAAGCGTGGTTAGCTCAATGTTGTTTTGGTAGGCCATCCACATATTGGCGAAATCGCTCTCAATTGCCAACTTGTCTCTCTGTAGCTCAAGCTCCCTATTCTTGATTCTAATCTGTTGGTTTTTCTGCTCTCTACTACGGTTAAATCCGTCAAACAAGGTATATCCAATGGTTACACCAACATTAGGGCCCCAAGTGCGTTGTTTGTCAAAGTTGCCCTGGTTATAGTCGAAATGTGTGAAGCCGTAACCCGTGTTTAATCTAAGGTAAGGATAATTTCTGCTTCTTAAACTGCTAAGTTCTAGTTCGCTCAGTGTAAGGTTGCTCTCGCTGAGTTGCAAAAATGTGTTCTGCTCCATAGTCCTATTAAGCAAATCATCTTTAAGTAGGGCCGAATTAAATAAGATTGTGGTATCGGCAGCCATAAACTGTTTGTCTACATCAACACCCATAAGCTCGTTGAGTCTAATTCTAGAGCGGTTTACAATCTCATACTGCTGAATAAGCATAGAGCTATCTGCATTAAAATCTACACGTGCCTGTTGCAGATCAAGTCGCGATAACGAACCCACCTGATAACGTGCCTCCACAATACGCAACCTCTCTTTAGAGAGAGATACCGCATACTGAAAATTACCAAGCCTAATTTGTTGCTGCACATAGTTGTAATACTCCGATGTGAGCCCAGCAACAAGATATTCCACTTCAATACGAGTATAAAGTTCCCCTACCGATTGCAATTCTTTCAACCTCTTATAATTTGTTTGCACCCTAAAGCCCTCGAAGATAGTCCAATTGAGATTTACCCCAGCATCAAGTGTCTGTGTGTTGGAGTTGCGAGCTTCCACTGCATCTCCCCCTTCCATTGGAAGCTGATTAGAGTTGTTGCTGCGAATGTTATAGCCAGAGTTGATGCTTGCTTCGGGCAGGAATCCCGCATTTCCAAGTGTTACATTATTATCAGAAATAAGCTCCTCGTTGCGCACAATCTGCAGATCGAAATTATTTTTAAGTCCAATCTCAATGCACTCCTGCAAATTAAGAACTGTATCTACAACTAGAGGTTTTTGCACCTGAGCAACCGCTGAGGTAGTAAATAAAATAAGTAGTATAGAAACTATTTGTTTTCTTTTTAACTGAATAAAAAGTCTCATTATTCTTTGTTTAAATTAATTGCTTAGTTCTTAATGATCAATTTCTTTGCCCCTTAGTATACTTTATCAGTCGGCCTGTATACTTTCTTTTGAGCCACTTTGCGGTCGGTCGACAAGTAAATATACATTGCCGGGATAAGATACAACGTAAGCAGAGTTGATATTAATAGACCCCCAATAACTGCTGTACCCATGGCAATACGTCCGTTAGCACCTTCACCTGTAGCAAGTGCAAGTGGAAGCAGCCCCAGTACTGTAGAGATACTTGTCATAAGAATAGGTCGCAACCTCTGTATTGCCGCCTCAATAATTGCATCCTTCTTTAGGAGTCCTGCACTCTGGCGCTGATTGGCAAACTCAACTATAAGAATACCATTTTTTGTAACCAGTCCAATTAGCATAATAATACCAATCTGACTATAAATATTCATAGTAATACCAAATACCCACATAAACACCAGCGCTCCAAACAGAGCTAGGGGAACCGTAAACATTATCACAAATGGATCTTTAAAGCTCTCAAACTGAGCAGCCATAACAAGGAATATGAGCAAAATGGCTAGCCCAAACGCAAACAATAGACTCGATGAGCTCTCGCGGAAGTTTCTAGACTCACCCTCTAGGGCAGTTCTGAAAGTATCATCAAGAACTTCATTCGCAATACGGTCCATCTCTTCTAGTCCCTCACCAAGCGAATACCCTGGAGCAAGAGCAGCAGTCATAGTAGCCGAGTTGAAACGATTGTAACGGTATAATTGCGGAGGCGCAACAGACTCCTCAAGTTTCACCAAGTTGTCCATCTGAATCATATCCCCAGTGTTATTCTTAATATAAATTGTTCTTAGGTCTACTGGCGTATTGCGCTGCTGACGATTAATCTCGCCCAGAATTTGGTACTGCTTACCGTTCATATAAAAGTAACCCATGCGCTGACCACTTAGTGCATATTGCAAGGTCTGCCCAATATCTCTAGTGCTAACACCAAGCAATGCAGCTTTATCCCTGTCTATAATAATGCGAGTCTCGGGCTTTGTGAACTTCAGGTCCACGTCGGCCATCTGAAAATATGGACTAGCATTCATCCTGTCTAGGAAAAGTGGAATATGCTCTTGCAGCTTCTCTATGTTGGGAGCTTGAAGTACATACTGTATGGGCATACCGGCGCGGCGACCGCCAAAGGTCGATTGTTGCTGAACAAATGCACGTGCCGCATTTTCGTTTCTTACGGCTGCCGAAAGCTCGTCGGCAATCTCCATTTGCGAACGTTCTCTCTCTCTCATATCTGGAAGAACCAGTCGCACCATGGCCCATCCACCACGTATCATTGTGATGTTCGACTCCTTATCATACGCCACTGAATCGGCTATATCTGATATTCTATCTGTATAATCTCTTATAAATTCGTAAGTAGCACCCTCAGGAGCTGAACTTCTTATTGTAATCTGCGAGCGATCCTCAAGTGGTGCCATCTCATCAGGAATTACATTCCACAAAACAACAATCAATATACCCGAAAGAATTACAACTGGAAACACAAGCCACTTCTTAATCAAAAATGATTTAAGTGTATTTTTGTAGAAACGGTTCATACCTTCAAATATAACCTCAGTTTTGTTGTAAAACTTGCTCTTCTTCCTTCCGCTCTTAAGCATCTTAGAAGAAAGCATTGGCACAAACGAAAGGGCCACAAATGTTGAAATTATAACTGCACCCGAAATTACAATACTAAACTCACGAAACAGTCTACCCGTCATTCCCTCCAGAAAAACAATAGGGAAAAATATGGCAACAAGTGTAATTGTTGTTGACACCACTGCAAAGAAAATCTCTTTAGATCCCACTATTGAGG
>DUUR01000060.1 GCA_012841425.1 Bacteroidales bacterium
ACCATATACTGGCGAAGTGATTATTTCGGCCCGTACTTCAGACAGTTATAAGCTCATTATAGACAATAAGGAAGTCATGTCACAAAGTGGTCGCGAAGCCTCTGTTCCATCAGAATTTGCTTTTAATGTTATAAAAGGAAACACCTATGATATTGTGCTTGAACACTCACAGACTGGCAGACGTGTAAATATTGATTTTTCTATATTTCAAAAGGAGCCCGCACAGTTTAAAGAGTTAACAGAACAAATTAAAGATGTGGATGCAATAATTTATGTTGGTGGATTATCTCCACAATTGGAGGGTGAAGAAATGCCTGTAAACGCCGTAGGATTTAAAGGTGGCGACAGGGAAAACATGGAACTTCCAGATGTGCAACGTAGAATACTTGCAGATCTTAATAAAACTGGAAAACCTGTTATTTTTGTACTTTGCTCTGGTAGTTCATTGGCACTTGAACAAGATGAACCAAATTATGATGCATTAGTTGCAGCATGGTATGGAGGACAGTCTGCTGGACAAGCAGTTGCTGATGTTTTATTTGGAGATTACAATCCGGCAGGACGACTACCTGTAACTTTTTATAAATCCACCACACAACTTGATAATGCTTTGAAAAAAGCAGAAAATCCAGAGCATCAGGGTTTTCAAAACTACAACATGGATGGCAGAACATATCGTTATATGAAAGAGGAACCTCTTTATGTATTTGGCCATGGATTAAGTTACTCTGAATTTATCTATGGAGATGCACAAATATCCTCAAATATAATAAAAGCTGATAAAGGACTCACAATATCCATTCCTGTAACTAACAATTCTGATATATCGGGAGATGAAGTTGTTCAGTTATATGTAAAAAGGAATGACGATCCAGAAGCTCCACTTAAATCATTAAGAGCATTTCAAAGAGTAAATATTAAGCCGAATGAAACAAAAGAAGTTGAACTAACCATCAACTCAGATTCTTTTAAATTTTATGATGAACGTTCAGATAATTTGATTCCTAAATCGGGAAACTACACACTGATGTATGGTGGAACTTCGTCTGACAAAGGATTAAAAAGTATTGATATCACTGTAGAATTGTAACAATTAAAAGATATGTACACCATAAATATAGATTAATCCTCCTAGTCAGATTAGGAAAAGGGTACTTTTACACTCTTTCAAGTTAAATACTTTTTAAGTTCTATGTTTTTTTTAAACTTAAAATTGTTTCTCTAGTTAAAATACTTTTTTAGACTTAACTGACAAGAATTATGAAACATGTTTTTTGGGTATTATTTTTAATACCAACTTTATTAATTGCTCAACAAGCAAATGTTAATTTAGATTACAACCCTCATAAAAATCGGGAGAATCTCACTCCTTTTAGCGCACCGTTGAATTCTCCCGATGTAGATGACCAGGGTATGGTAACTTTCCAATTAAAAGCTCCTAATGCAAAAGAGGTTTCTCTTGCACCGGGAGCTATTACCACGTCTTTAGACAAAGAGAGCAAACCAATACCTTTCACCCGAGGCGAGAATAATATCTGGGAGCTAAAGATAGGCCCCCTCCTCCCGGATATTTATGCTTACCATTTTATTGTAGATGGTATTCAAATTACTGATCCTAGCAATACATATGCTGCATTCACTGCTATGCCTCCCTATAGTCAGTTAGTGGTTCATGCACAGGAACCTTCTTATTACGATGCTAAAGATGTACCGCATGGCGTGGTGGCGCGACATATATATCATTCTGAGACAACAAAAGGAGAACGTGAGCTTTATGTATATATTCCGCCTGGTTATAATGAAGGGAATACATACCCTGTTTTGTATCTGTTAGGAGGTAGCGGAGAGCTTCCTTCCAACTGGATATACGATGGTAGAGTAAATTTAATAATGGATAATTTGCTTGCCGAGAATAATGCTTTACCAATGCTTATTGTTGTTGTTAATAACCAGGTAATACATCGTAACAATCCTCAACATACTGAATTAACTTTTGATGTATTTGAGGAGGAAATACGAAATCATGTTATTCCATTAATAGATGAAAGCTACAGCACTATTAAAAGTCCTCGTGGAAGAGCAATCTCAGGACTTTCAATGGGGGGACGTCATAGTATGTTTGTAGGATTCAGATCACTTGATTTATTTGCCAATTTCGGCATTTTAAGTGCTGGTGACACAAACCCTGAAGAATCATTAAAAGAGTTTTTAAATGATCCGGATATTAACAATAAAATAGATTATCTCTTTATTGGTCAAGGCGCTAAAGAGGTTGAAAGCTTTTTTAATGAACGTGTACAACGTCTTCATGAGTCTCTAAACAATCATAATATTAAACATGACTATTACGTTGGTGGAAATGGAGGGCACGACTGGTCCACCTGGCGACATTTACTCTATTATCGCTTTTTGCCTAACTTATGGAAAAAACAATTAGATAAACGATAATCAGATAAGCGATATTCAAAAATTAAATCCTTTAATTAACATTAAATATAAAATGAAAAAAACTTTATACATCTGTTTAGCAATGATATTTGCAAATTTCACTTTTGCAAATAAAACGATAGCCCAAGAAAACACAGAAATTAAAAAGATAAGAATGGTTGAGGACGGAGGAACTGGTGCTTATAAGGCAATTATGTATACCGATGACTCTTTGCCAACTCATACAGTTTTCAGACCCGAAGATCTTACAGCAATCGGAAATGACAATAAGTTGCCCATAATTGTATGGGGAAATGGTGCTTGTGCAAATTCTCCATGGGAACATATTAACTACCTCTCAGAAGTAGCATCTCATGGTTTTCTTACAATAGCAATTGGTCCCATGCCACAAGAGGGTGAAAGAGGCTCAGGAAGGTCAGAAGCATCTCAACTGATAGATGCAATAGACTGGGCAATAGAACAAAACAATAATGCTAACAGCCCTTTATATAATAAAATAGATACGTCTAATATAGCTGTTAGTGGCATGTCATGCGGTGGATTGCAGACTCTGGAAGTAGCTCCCGACCCACGCGTTACTACAGCAATAGTTTTAAACAGCGGAATACTCGCAAGCCCCGTAAGCGGTATGCCAGGTATGCCAGCCTTATCTAAAGAAGACCTGTCTAAACTTCACAGTCCTGTACTATATCTACTTGGTGGAGAATCAGATATTGCCTATAACAATGGCATGGATGACTTTGAAAAAATAAACCATGTTCCTGTATTTGTTGCTAATATGGATGTTGGCCATGGTGGCACTTATAGTCAACCACATGGAGGTGAATTTGCAAGAGTAGCCACCGCATGGTATAAGTGGCAATTAAAGGGAGATACAGAAGCTGGTAAAATGTTTACTGGCGATAAGCCACTTTTATCATTATCTGAAGTTTGGGTAACAGATAAAAAAAATCTGCCTTAATTCTTTGCTTACATCATCATTTGTCACATTTTAATAATTAAATAATATAAATCAATTATGAAGCACGTATTAAATTTATTACTTTTCTTCGTTTTAACAACCGTTCTAAACGCCCAGGTAAATCATGTTGTTCCCGAAGGAACTGCACCCAATGAACACAATATAGTAGGAGCTGAATATCCCAGAGTTGGCGAAGACGGTCGCACATATTTCAGAGTATATGCACCTGATGCCCAAAAAGTTGAAATCAGTTTCCGCGGAGAAATGGAAAAAGGAGAAGATGGCTTTTGGACACTTGCAAGTGAAGGACCCGAAGTTATAGGCTTTCATTATTATCAAGTTATTATAGATGGAGTAAGTGCAGCCGACCCAAATGGTAAACCATTTTTTGGAATGGGAAAATGGGTAAGTGGAATTGAAATACCTGAAGAAGGAGGCGATTACTACATGCCAAAGAAAGGTGTTGCTAATGGATCGGTAAGCGATAGCTGGTATTATTCAGAAATTCGCAAAGAGTGGCGTCGTTCGCTTGTATATACACCCGCAGAATATGACAAGAACCCTAATAAAAAGTATCCTGTTCTTTATTTACAGCACGGAATGGGTGAAAATGAAACCAGCTGGGCAAATCAGGGGAAGATGAACTTCATCATGGACAATCTAATAGCTGAAGGTAAAGCCACTCCTATGATTGTAGTAATGGATAATGGAAACATAGAGAATTTTCAAACTAGACCAGGTGAAGACCCTAATGAAGCCAGAATGAGATTTGGTGCCGACTTCTCTTCTATACTATTGACAGAAATAATACCTAATATTGAGAGTAAATACCGAGTTCTTACAGATCGTGAAAATAGAGCAATGGCCGGATTATCGTGGGGTGGATTACAAACATTTAATATTACCTTCAATAATTTAGATAAATTCTCATATATAGGAGGTTTTAGTGGTGCTGGTGGCATAAATGCAAATCAGATAGATACTGCATACAATGGCGCATTAAAAGATGCAAAAGCATTTAATGAAAAGGTTCATGTCTTATTTTTAGGAATTGGATCGGAAGAAAATCCAGAAAGAACAAAGAGCTTAAGCGATAATCTAACCAAGGCTGGCATTAATAATATATATTATGAGTCACCCGGAACTGCTCATGAATTTCT
>DUUR01000061.1 GCA_012841425.1 Bacteroidales bacterium
CACCAGCATACTCCAATGCCTCAATTGTATTTACAAAAGTTGGTTTATCAGTATTGGCTGCTATAGCATCTACCTCGGATTTATGCTCTGCTATAGCCTTTTCGAAAGCAGGCTCAAAATGCTCTATCTTAATTTTATCAAAAGGAGCCGTTTCATGAGGACCATTAAATGGTTTAAAAAACGGGTTACCACCCACTGCAACAACTGTAGTCATCATTACTAAATAAATTAATATCACTTTTTTCATTAAGTCTCATTTAAAATTTTTGGAAACTTTAATTATACTATTTCATCTACCACAAAGATAATATTCAATTAACAAATTAACTAGCCAGAGAAACATATTTCACACTAAAATAGTATTAACTCACACCTAAAGATTATACAAAGGCATATTCAAACTACCTCATAAAATGATCCAGTTCCTTTTTCCTTTCTCTCCAATCGGGCATAAACTCTGTTAGCAGCGTATAGTAGTTCTTAGAATGATTCATTTGTATTAAATGGCATAGCTCGTGCGCCATAACGTACTCGATACAGCTCCTAGTAGATTTAATGAGTTTAATATTCATTGAGATATTGGCTTTAGATGAGCAACTCCCCCATCTAGACTTCATATTTTTCAAGCTGATTTTTGCAGGTGATCTATGATACTTACTTTTAAATTGATTCACAACAGGCATAATAATATCTGGCATCATTTCATTTGCCTTTAACGTGTACCACTTCACCATTAAAGGCTTCACCATAGACTCATTGTTGCACACAACATCAATAAATTTACCATTAAGCCTTACAGTATTAAACGCACCAGTATTTACCCTCAACACATACTCATTACCCAATAACAGATGCTTTTCACCATCCACAAACTCCCATTTTGAGTACGCTGGTCCTAGCTGTTCAAACTTCTTTTGATGCTTCAATATCCAATCAATCCTTTTATTTATTACATCATCAATCTCCTTTTTGGTTGCACGCTGAGGTGCGCGCACCACAACACTTCCATCGGAATTAACAATAATACCAATAGATTTGCGTGAAGATTTGATAAGAGAGTAATTTATAGAATCGGGCTTCTTATTTTCCATCAATTCTAAAGAATAAGTTTTTAGTGCTCTCTATAGGAATCAGGTTTTTAAAAGCATTGTGTGCCTCAATAGGGAAATCGGTTGACAATATATCACTTCCACTTTTAACAAAATCACCATAAACAAAATCACCCTTTACCATTGCACTATTATCTATATTTCCCATTGTGCCTAAGATAGTAAAAACTCCAAGCTCATGAAGAGTATCGTTAAACGAACTATCACGCGCAGAGGTGCCAGTGAAAGCAACAACATTATCTAGGTTTATATTACTATTAAGTAATCTCTCAAGCTCATCGTGGTTTCTAACAGTTACAGATAAAAACAGAGATGGATATTTTTGGTGAACCTCCTTTGCAACGTCTAAACTATATGTAATTAAAACAGCATAAGCCTCAGCACCAGCATTGAGGATCATTTGAGCAGCTTCATAAATATCGTTAACCGACTTAACGTCCACCGTAAACATTGTTTTTCCTCTACCCCATTCCAGAACCTCCTCAAGAGTTGGTATTAATCCATCCACTTCATTTCCTTCGTAATCGATAAGAGTTAATTCTCTAATCTCTTCAAAAGTTAAATCTTTTATAGCCTTATCCTGAGTAGTTGTCCTACCAGTTGTTTCGTCATGCATCAACACTAATACGTCATCTTTACTTCTTCTAACATCAAACTCGATAATTGCAGGCACGTGACTAATTGTATATTCAAACATCTCAATAGTATTCTCGGCATAACCTCTATAATATCTACCCCCTCTATGAGCAGAAACCATTGGAATACGATCTTCGGTCCATGAGAAAAACTCATTTGTATCGTTTATGTTTTCAAGAACAATTACATGATAGTCGCTATTTTTATTGTTAACATTTAAACAACCAACCGTTGTAACACCTAATAGTATAATTAGGAAAAGCTGATAGGTTATCTTTAGTCTCATATCTTTAATTCTTTAAATTTATTTTAAACCTCAAAGATAAAATTGTTATTTCTAAATTACTATTATTGCACTCTATTTAAATATAGTCGAAAATAATACTCCTTAATACCAGCTCTTACCTAGTTCTTGAAGCTTTAATGCTTGATACTTTAACAGACTAACATCTTAAATTTCATACTTATTAATCAATTAAAACAGAACAATTTAATTCATTAAACAGTTTTAATTATACACTTGAACTACATCAAGTGAAACTAAAATCGCAAATAATGAACTCAAACAAGGACACAGCAAATCGCAAATCTGCGGATAATGATAATTCAAAAAGCAGTCAAAACAGCAACTTAGAGAGTGACTTTGACATAAACAATGACAGTAATTCCGACAACGATCTGGATATAAATATTGAATTAGACCTAGAACAGAGTGAAGCCAGCAGGTATAACGAAGAAGAATACCTTAACAGCAAACATGTCAACAAACATGACCAAACCACAGGGCAAAGCGACAAGCTAAGAGATGAGAAAGATCCTAAAAAGGACGAAGATAGCGGAAACAAAAACAGAATAGTTAATTAATTGCTCTCATCAATTTCTTTTGGTACACTATTTGCACATGTAGTCATATAAATTAAATTTATAAATATGAGTACAAATATGAGTTTTTTAAATATCGCACAAAGCAGGTATACAACAAAGAAATATGATTCTAGTAAGAAGATTGACAGTAATACTATAGAGCAACTTAAAGAGATAATCAGATTAAGTCCGTCATCAATTAATAGTCAGCCTTGGAAATTTACTTTTGTTGAGAATGAGAATATAAAAAATGAATTATCAACATTTTCTCACTACAACTCAAATAAAGTAAAAGATGCGAGTCACATCGTAGTATTTAGTGTAATAAAAGATGCTGAGACGTTTGAGAAAACGAGGCTCACTAAGCTCCCCGAAGGTGTTTCTGCCTACTATAATCATGCATTAAAACCAAAAGGTGATGATCAGATTCAGAACTGGTTGTCATCTCAAGTATATTTGTCTTTAGGATTCTTTCTGAGTGCAGCTGCCAGTCTGGGAATAGATTCAACGCCCATGGAAGGTATAGAGCAAGCTGGATATGATTCTGTTTTGCAAGATGATGGTTATAAAACTCTGTTTGCTGTTGCAATCGGTTATCGACACGATGAAGATGCCAACCAACCAACCAGCACCCCTAAATTTAGGCTCGAACCAGATTTGGTTATAAGATCGATTTAAGAATTGAAATACTATAAACTTATACCCCTAAGAGAGTCTGTTCTTTAATAGACTCTCTTAATCTATTTGCTTTATCTCTAAACTCCTTATCATTACCAAATTCAAAAAGGCGTATAACTTCCGAATTACATCTTTTACATCTGCCAAAGACTCTTACATCATTCGTTTTAGTTAGATATGCCCTGTCAACATCTACACCATCTATTGCAAAGTTCTTGCACTGCGAACAAAAAACATTATTTTTTATTATAAAACAGAAAAACTTCCTGTCAAGCCCTGACAGCAAAACTCCTAATTGAAAATTATTGATCAATATTTCAGGTTGCACCTCCATTACCTCTATAGTCTAATCTACTTCAACAAAACTGCAAAAATAAACATATTTTTTTGTTTATTTGCACATATTGCAATTTAAAGTGAGAAGAATATCAAACTTTCATGTCGTTAGTGACAAAACAGGACAAAGAGAATCAACTTTCTGCTTTTTCTGCTTTCGTATGCGGTATAATTAGATTAAGCACTACACCTAACAATGCAGAGAGTCCAATCCCTGTCATGCTAATAGAGCCAATTGTAA
>DUUR01000062.1 GCA_012841425.1 Bacteroidales bacterium
CCCCAATTGTAGGAAATTAATCCTGCCGGGAATGACCAGATACAAAATAAGCGTCTCCATAAGGAATGATTTGAAACTTTTGTTTAACTTCGTAGTTAGTTCACCAAGAACATCACTACAGATACCTTTATATTGGTTAAGTATGCTGGTTCTATCCATCTTTATTAGACTTTGATCAGCTATAAAGATACTGATAATCAGATACTTAACCATCTTTTTTATGTTAAACTATGTTATGTAAATCATTGAATTTTAATTGGTTAATTGAATATTTACCGAAGTATTGTTAAACAAAAACTAAAATGAAGACTATGAAGACTAAAAAAATTCACTTCCTCCTCGTTATTACATTTTTTGCATTATTACTATCTTGCAAAACTCATACTATACTTTCTCAAAAGGTCACTTTGGGCATGACCAAAGAACAAATAATTCAAGCATGTGGTAAACCTTACAAAACATCTGCAAGATATGATAATGAAGAAAACTTACAAGAAATATTATTTTACAAAGAGAAAACATGGGATGATGGAGGGTGGTCTTGGAGTACCACAGTAACAAATCACTTGTTTATTTTAAAAAACGGGAAACTCGTTGCTATTGACCAAGGCAACGAAGAGCATAATAAACAGCAATATAATACATTATTTGTATGGTAAAAACTCCTTATAAAAACATCACCATGCACTTAATATCTAGAACAACAAGGTACACCTTATTGTTAATAATAATCAATAATAGTTTCCTACACGCACGAGAGTTAGTGCATGAGCAGCCTTTTATAAGGGTAACGTACAGAAGTGCTACTTTGGTGAATTCCATTACTAATGCAGTCGAATGGAAAACAAACGGCGAGTTTTATATTGAATTTTATACCTATAGGTTCTATTACGTAGAAGGAGGGATTGTAGATGAATATAAAATCATAGATAGTAGGACATATCCTGATAATGTTACAATGATTCTAAGAAATAAGAATAATCATCGATGTTCTGCAAAATTTGAAGAGGATAAGTTAACTATAATGAACAGACACACAAAAAAAGCTGTTGTTCTTACAAATCCTTATTATCATGATGATTCAGAGAATGAAACATATAAACCATCAACTTCTAATTCCAATTCTATTGAGCCTATACAGTTAGAAAAAGTCTATTTTTCAGGGAAATCGTGTAGTTATTACATTCCTATTTCTGGAAATACTTTATTAACGAAATCAATAGAAAAAAATAGAGTTTTTATGATGAAAAACATTTTTGAGCATTTTATCTCTGATGATCCTAAAGGCTGGGAATTGACAAAAGAATATATTGAAAAAAAATATGATAGTAATAGAGCTATACCTATATCATACGGAAGTGAATTCTTACTAAATGCCAATGACTATTACCAAAATACTCAAGTCATATCAATTTCATATAATTACTCTATATTTAGGGGAGGGGCTAATGCTGATTATGGTTTCATTGTTGACTCATTCGACAAATTAACTGGAAAAATAATTGAAATAGAGGATGTTATAATTAATAGAAGAAAGTTCCTAACAATAGCTGAAAGACAATTCCGAAAAGAAAATGGTATTCCCGAAAGCACAAGCCTGAATGATTATAATTGCTTGTACTTTAAAGATAATCAATTTAAACTATCTAATCAGTTTGAGTTTACACAAGAAGGAATTCACTTTATTTAT
Source organism: Bacteroidales bacterium (assembly GCA_012841425.1). Classification (GTDB taxonomy): domain Bacteria; phylum Bacteroidota; class Bacteroidia; order Bacteroidales; family Dysgonomonadaceae; genus Proteiniphilum. The sequence continues at coordinate 1,691 of DUUR01000062.1, forward strand.
AATCTTTATGAAGTTGGTTGTAGAACAGCAGGAATACTTGAATTCACCCTCCCGTATTCAGATTTAGATGGTATTGCCAATTATATCAATTAATAATTCATAGTCACATCTATAATAACCTAAAAAAATGATAAAAATTAAAGTATTCTCTACCGTATTGATATGTATCTTCTGCATAAACTGTACAAACACCAATAGAAAAGGAGAAAAAAATATTTCGAGTGAAATGAAACAGGAGGTTAGAAATAAGACATATTACACTTCTAATAGCTATCAAATTTTCGAGAACTACCAATTAGCGGTCAAAAGCCCTGCAATATTGAAAGATCACCCAAATGCTAATCCTAACTTCACAGTACACTATGGAGGAATTGATGACAACCAAAGAGAGAATAAGGGAGGTTACTATGAAGTTTGCATTATAGACTGGTCATTTCATCATCCAGCTAATGTAATTGAACAGAAATTTCATCATGAAATACTCCCTCGTTTTTTGGACGGGAGTGAAAAACTATCCATGCCAGTTGCTGGACACGAAAGGACTGTCTATATAAAAACCTACCAAGATGGAAACAATATTGGTAAAGCTTTAGCATTCGTTCGAGAGGGAGTTGTATATATGTTTAATGTAGCAGGTAACGACAGGATTGAAAAGAGATTCAACGAGTTTATATCTTCTATTTCCTTTTACACACATGATGAAGAATCAGTAGATGTTCTACTTGATAGAGTTTATCAAGAAGACATAACTGAAGACATCCTTGAAACATTAGATTTGAAGCAGCACAGAAGTATCAAATACAATTACTCTATTAAACACCCTGAAGAATGGCTAACGATGGAAGATTATAATCAAATGATAGTTTTTGTAGCAGAGGATGAGCTTTCATCAAAGAACTTTAATATTGTAATTATCAATAATGTAAAAAGAAACTTGCACGAGCTGGTTGAAGGTAACAAGGCAGATATGAAACACGCTTTCCCCGATGCTCTGGTTATAGATGAATACTTGTTGCGTGTTAACGGTATGGAGTCTATAAGAGTAGATGTTGAAGCTACTAATCTTTATGGAAGTGGAAAGCAGTACAACTCAATGTACAGTTTTCTTCATAAAAATAAATTATACATAGTAAATTTCGGTTGTAGTATTGAAGAAGCAGACAACTATAAAGACACGATTAGAAAGATCATAAGCAGTTTTGTAATAGACAATCATGAATAAAGAAAGGTCAAAACTTTCTATTACTAATAACTTTCTAAATTAGTTCCTATGTTTGAAATTGTAAAAGACGGATAGGTAGTCCAGTAAAAAAGCTATATCATTTTAGTTAACTTTGTTTTTGAGAGATAACAATCTTAACTTAAACAATATAGCTTATGAACAG
>DUUR01000063.1 GCA_012841425.1 Bacteroidales bacterium
AAGCAAATGCCTTCCTTCACCGAGCGAATTACTATTCCACATAAGTATAATAATTTCAGCATCCATTTTGCAACTCTAAATTACAAGAATCCAGAATTGAATAAGTACGCCTATAAACTTGAGGGGTTTGACAACGATTGGAGGTATGCCAACTCTAATCAGAACGTTGCCTATTACAACAACTTACCTTCAGGTAATTATACCTTTAAACTAAGGGCAACTACGCAAAACGGAGTGTGGAACGACGAGATTAAAGAGTTGCGGGTAAATGTTCTCCCCCCTTTCTGGCTCTCATGGTGGGCCTATATTATTTATTTTCTCACGTTCGCAATAATTATCTATGTGTTATACCGTAATGCTGTCAATCGTATCAACCTACGTAATCAGCTGCGGTATAGCGAAATGGAACAAGCTAAAACAGAAGAGCTTAATCACGCAAAACTACAGTTCTTCACCAACATAACACATGAATTCCTTACACCATTAACTATTATATCTGCAACGATAGATGAACTACGATATTCATCACCCCGAAACGATGGTATGTATGAAACTCTATCTTTTAATATCAAAAGATTAAGTAGGTTGCTTCAGCAGATTCTTGAGTTTAGGAAGGCCGAATCGGGAAATCTAAAACTACGAGTATCTCATGGAAACGTTTCGGAGTTTATGAGAAATTCTATTGAAGCATTTTATCCATTAATAAAGAAAAAGAAAATCCATATCTCTTTCGTAAGCGATCCTGAAGATATATATGGACTCTTTGATATTGACAAATTAGATAAAATTCTATACAACCTCATTTCTAATGCGGTAAAATACGTAAAAGAGGGAGGTGCCATTCAGATTACATTAAATTATAGTGATGAAAATAGAGATCATATAAAACTTATTGTAAAGGACGAAGGAGCGGGTATTTCTAGTGAAGATCAGAAGATATTATTCACAAGGTTTTATGAAGGGCAGTACCGGATGCACAACACAACAGGCACCGGGATAGGACTCTCTCTAGTTAGAGATTTAACAGCTCTATCTCATGGTAGCGTGAGCGTGAAGAGTGAGCTGGGATTAGGCAGCGAATTCGAAGTTATCCTTCCCATAGATATCTCTTATTTTAGTGATTCAGAAATAGACAGCTACGAAAATTCCAATTCTAAGGAATTGGTAGAAGCAGAAAGCTCCTTACAAAAAGAAAATGATATTACTTCTAATTCTAATAATAAAGAACAAGAAACCAATAAGGTTGTAAAAAATCATACAGTATTAGTAGTAGAGGATAATGAAGATATATTAGAACTTATACAAAAACTACTAAGTAGAGATTATCAGGTAATTACATCATATAACGGTAAAGAGGCTTTGCTAGTTTTAGAACACGAAAAGGTTGATATTATCGTCACCGATATTATGATGCCAGAGATGGATGGTATTGAGTTATGCAAACTCCTTAAAAGCAATATTGATTACAGCCATATTCCTCTCATTGTACTAACTGCAAAATCTGACGAGAAAGATCGTGCACTTGCGTATGAAACTGGTGCCGATGCCTTTATAAGCAAGCCATTTAACTTAAATGTTCTTCATGCTCGAATCCGAAACTTACTAAAAAATAGAGAACGAATCGCAACCGATTTTAAAAGTCAGTTTGTATTTGAAATTAAAGATTTAAATATCACAAACCTCGACGAGGAGTTTTTGCAAAATGCTATCAATTGTGTGAATCTACACCTAGATGACCCTAGCTTCGATCAACAGCAATTTTCGGAAGAAATGAATGTGAGCAAGTCAACACTTTATAATAAACTAAAGACGCTCACAGGGTTAAATACATCTATGTTTATCACAAACATCAGATTGAAAGCAGCATGCCAAATTATGGATCAGAATAAGAATATCCGTATTTCAGACCTAGCTTACGCAGTGGGATTTAATGATCCAAAATACTTCAGCTCATGCTTTAAGAAAGAGTTCAACATGCGTCCTACCGAATACATCGATAGATTTACCGATACTGTTAAATAATAAATTAAAATGAGGCTATCTCTTACTTCGAGATAGCCTCACAAAAAATATTAATTGTTATTTACGCTTATAGTGTAACTGTATGAATATTCCTTATCCATAAACCTATACTCGTCCAATGGTTTTGCTCCCCAAGACTGTAATCCGCCTACTCCTCGTTGAAATAGGTCTACACATAAAACAACCTCGTTGCGTGGCAATACATCCGACCAATGCTGTTGTTTCTTTGTCATACCCGGATCTAAATCCTCTGGCCTATTGTTGGTAGCACTTACCGACAAAGGCTGTGCTCCTTCAATCTTGATACCATTCCCTTGATCGTTTTTCAAAGTAAGCCAACGAACATCTGTTTTGTTACCAGTCTCTTGAGGACGGTAATATTCAAATGCTTGGTCTTCAACCTTTCCATTCCAAACTCCCATAAAAGTGTCATATTTACGATCCACGTAATTCTCATGTGGTCCGCGGCCATACCAAGTAAAATCGTTATAACTTCTAGGTAGTGTCATTAACATACCAAAACGAAGCATTTCGGGTAATTCATCAGACAATGCTTTGTAATGCGCTGTAGTAGTAAGGCTACCATCTTTATTTACTGTATAAATAATATCTACTTTGGCTTCTATACCTCTCAATTTAACTTCATAATTAGCATTGAATCCATCGGCAGTCTCTTCTGAGCCTTTATACGTGTATATGGTGTTATGACCTGCAGATTCCCAGATACGAGAGCTGTACTGCATCCATTCTCCAAATTCGTTGTCGGTTAGCGCTCTCCAGAAATTTAGACGAGGCAGTTCCCTGAATATATTGTGACCGTTATTTTTCATACTGAGAAGGCCGCGTCCGTCTCTTGAAGAAAATTCATAAGAAAGATCGCCTGCATTTACTACAATCTTATCATCTTGCTCCTCAATAGTTAGTGCACCATCACCCTGTGTTGCAACAAAATAAGCACCATTACTAAGTTCAAACTCCTCTTTTGCAACTTCAAATCCTGAAGGAACCAACTCAGTTTCTTTATTGCTAAATGCAAATACCTGAAGAAAATATTCAACTCCAGACTCTTCTGATAATGTAGGTATGTTTAATTTAACATCTTTTCTACTGTCAGCAGCAATAGAAACATCAAATGTTCCTTCTGCGGCGGTTTCACCATTTTTTAATAGAACCCATTTAAATGTGTGGGTAGCGGGACTTATATTGGTAAATTTAAAATCATTTATAACCGTAACTACTCCATTATCAATATCTTTTGCTTCAAAAAGTATATCTTGATACACTTTCTTAACTATATAAGTATGTGGTATATAGTTTTGGTCGGGGCTAATAATGCCGTCCATGCAAAAGTTATTGTCGTTCATCTTGTCGTAACTATTTAAGTCACCACCATATGCCCAATAAAAACGTCCCTGCTCATCGTGTGTTGGATAGCCATGGTTATACCACTCCCAAATGAAACCACCTTGCATGTTTTTGCTAGATCGCATAACATCCCAATACTCTTGAAAATTACCCATACTATTACCCATAGCATGAGCATATTCACACATAATGTATGGCTTACCCAAGTCTCTTGCAGCATCTCGCTTCATACTTTCCCACGAAGGATACATATGGCAGATAATATCTGTATTTCTATCTCTTTGGTAGGCTTGCTCATACTGTACGGGGCGACTACTATCACGTGCTTTAGCCCAATCGTACATGTCAAAAAAAGCTTTTCCATTGCTAGCCTCATTACCAAGTGACCAAAAAATTACAGAGGCGTGATTCTTGTCCCTTTCCACAAGTCTAATTACCCTATCCATGTGTTGAGCGTGCCATTCAGGAAAATTAGAAACATTGTCTGGACCATAACCCAGTCCGTGCGATTCTAGATTTGCCTCATCAACAAGATAAATACCGTACTCATCACAAAGTTTATACCATAGAGGTGGCTGAGGATAGTGAGAAGTACGAACTGCATTTATATTTAGCTCCTTCATAAGCTGAAGATTACGCATCATAACATCGCGTGTCACTACCTGTCCTGTGTTTGTATTAAATTCGTGCAAGTTTACACCTTTAAAGAAAACTTTCTTACCGT
>DUUR01000064.1 GCA_012841425.1 Bacteroidales bacterium
GTTAATCGAACATTTTTTTGAACTTATTAAATACCTTTTTTTTAGCTGTGGTTGAAGGAGCAAAATTATCAGACTTCTCCATCTCTTCTATAACTTTACGTTCTTTATTAGAAATATTTTCTGGAACATAAACGTTTACATGAATCAATTGATCCCCTTTTCCGTAACCATTTACAGATGGTAGTCCTTTATTTCGCAACCTCAAGATCTTGCCTGGCTGTGTACCTGGATCAATTTTCACCTTTGCCATTCCATCTATTGTTGGCACTTCAACAGAACCGCCTAAAACTGCAGTTGGGAAGCTTAGAAAAAGATTATAAATCACATCATTCTCATCACGAATCAAATTAGGATCCTGCTCCTCTTCAACAACAATAAGCAAATCTCCATTTACACCACCTCGGCGGGCTGCATTACCCTTGCCCGACATAGACAGTTGCATTCCTTCAGCTACTCCTGCAGGAATCATAATAGAGATTACTTCATCTTCACGCATTATACCTTCACCATTACAGTGGGTACATTTTTTTGTGATCGATTTTCCATCACCATTACATGTGGGACATGTAGAAGAGGTTTGCATTTGGCCAAGTATTGTGTTAGCAACACGTGTTACCATACCCGAGCCATTACAAGTAGAACAGGTGGATACCGAAGTACCGTTTTCAGAGCCATTGCCATCGCAATGCGAACAGCCTACGTACTTCTTAACTTTTATTTTTTTCTCAACTCCATTGAGTATTTCTTTAAGATTTAGTTTTACCTTCACACGAAGGTCTGATCCGCGGTTTACTCTCCTACCTCGCTGAGAACCACCGAAACCACCAAATCCACCGAAACCACCAAAGTGTCCACCAAATATATCTCCAAATTGAGAGAAGATATCGTCCATCGACATACCTCCACCATATCCGCCACCACCAGCTGCACCACCTAAACCTGCATGTCCGAACTGATCGTATCTGGCACGTTTATTCTCATCACTGAGCACTTCATATGCCTCGGCAGCTTCTTTAAATTTGTCTTCCGATTCTTTATCACCTTTATTTTTGTCGGGATGATATTGGATTGCCTTTTTTCTGTATGCCTTTTTTATCTCTTCAGCCGAAGCAGATTTTGGGACATCCAACACCTCATAGTAATCTCTTTTTTCTGCCATATTATTCTCCTACAACAACTTTAGGGAAGCGTATAATCTTATCGTTTAATTTATAGCCTTTTTGAATACAATCTACTACAACCCCTTTCTGAGACTCATCTTGAGCTGGAATAGTTGTTACTGCCTCAAACGTATCTGAGTTGAAAGGAAGCCCTAATGCCTCAATCTCTTCCACTCCGTTTTGCTTAAGAAAGCTAATGAACTTAGAGTAAATAAGGTCCATACCTTCAAGCATTGCATCCCTGTCGTCAGAGGCATGAAGAGCAGAGAGTGCTCGCTCAAAATCATCTACTAAGGTAATTATGTTAATTAACACCCTTTCTCCTCCACTTTTTATAATTTCAGCCTTCTCTTTTATAGTACGTTTGCGAAAATTATCAAACTCAGCATTGAGGCGAAGGTAGCTATCGTTAAGTTCATCATATTTTTGTTGCAACTTTTCTAGCTCTTGATTTGGGTTCTCACTTCCATTATCATTTGATACCTCCTCTGTCAATTTGTCCTCACTCTTTAAATCCTCTTGAACAATATCCTCTGAGTTTATATTCTCAGGCTTTACCGAAGACTCTTCACTATGCTGATTTGTATTACGTTTCATATATTAATCTTTTATTTTTCCACTTATATTAAATACATACTGCAAATAGTTTGCCAGAATTTTATAGAAATAATTCACACCATTCATCAAAAATTTCAACTTGATGCCAGCCATGTGCTTTAAGACTCTGTCTGATACGTTTCACAGATTTTTCTTTACCCAGCTGAGATTTAGAATAAAACTTATCTGCAAAGCAAATAATCTTCTCCTCTAAACTCTGAGGACGCATATCTCTATGGGGTATTGGCAACCCTCTTTCGATAATTGTTTCTAAGCTAAGGCCAGTTCCTGTATGCCTTTCGCATACTAATGCATGTTTTGGATACCCCTCACTAACTAATATCTCACTACCAAGATAACCATGACAAATGTAAGGCATATCGCCTTCACAGGCTATTCTGGGAGATTTGGTTTTGTAAATACCTATATCATGAAGCATAGCTGCTTCTTCAATGAACTTAACATCTACTGCCAGCTCGGGATGATTATTTACAACATCCAAAGCTTTGAGAGTCACATCTGTGCAATGCGACATATAGATGTCATAAATTTTAGTTCCCTTTTTGTAGTACTTGTTTATTATTGAATATGGATCCATAAACGTCGGTTTACCAGTCGCAAAGGTAGTACAAAAATCTCAAATACAGGAAGGACCAGTTTTTACATTTGAGGGTGATATCATATTATAGCATCTGTTAATATAGTTTAAACAGGGTTGAACAGAAAAATAAATAACATATTTTTGTTGACTTATGTTGAAGGACAAGCAAAAGAGATTGATATGGTTTTTCCCTTTGCTGTTTACATTATATGTATGCAGCATTACGCTCTTTACACACTCTCACATAATCAACAACATTAGATATGTTCACTCTCACCCATTTAAGTTTGGCGACGCGCCTTCACACCAACACTCCGAAGATGAGCTTGAACTACTTGATCAGCTTTTCAATAGCTCGTTTACTCCAGATATACTACCAGCTATAGACCTTACAGGTGATATAACCGGAAATAGACTTCTATATACAAACTTTTATCAGCAAATTCATCTTATAAGCTCTGCATCCGCTTTGCAGCTTAGAGCGCCTCCCTATATTTTGTGAATTCTATAAGTCTTTAAAATAAGACATCATAAATCAGATTAACTAAAATACGAATGTGTATCAAAATTCAATAAACACACTCGTACACTATCATGATTATACTCTATTAATTAGATGATTAAACTAAATTCACAAATCAAAGATAAAGGATGAAAAAACTTATAATAATTGTTCTTATAGCTTTTGCTATTAATAATAATATAACAGGCAATAACAATCCCGATCAAACTGATGCAAATATTTTCGGACATGTTCTTGATAAAAGAACAGAGGAGCATCTGCCGTATGTGACGGTTAAACTTCAGGGCACTACAATTGGAATAACCACCGACGCTACAGGTCACTACTTTTTAAGGAATCTCCCGATTGGCAAATTTACTCTTGAAGTATCTATGATTGGATTTTCGACAATTACACAGGATGTAACAATTGAAGCGGGCAAATCACTTGAAGTAAACTTTGAACTTATGGAATCGGCTACTTCTCTTAACGAAGTAGTTGTATCTGCCAATAGAAATGAAACCACAAGAAGAACTGCTCCTTCTCTTGTGAGTGTGCTAGATATGCAGACATTAGATGTAACGAACTCCAAAACTTTGTCGGATGGGCTTAAGTTTCAACCAGGATTAAGGGTGGAGAACAATTGTCAGAATTGTGGCACTACTCAGGTGCGTATTAACGGTATGGAAGGTTCATATTCACAGATACTAATAGACTCAAGACCCATGATTGGTGCATTAGCAGGGGTTTATGGATTGGAACAGATTCCTGCAAACATGATTGAACGAATTGAGGTGGTGCGTGGAGGAGGGTCTGCACTTTTTGGTGCAAATGCTATTGGTGGTACTATAAATATTATTACTCGCGAACCAATTAGAAATTCTGGTGAGTTCTCACATACACTTTCAAGTATAAACGGAACTGGCACACTCGAAAATAACACTACTTTTAACGCTTCGCTTGTTAATGACACTCGAAATGCAGGCATTATGGTATACGGTCAGCACCGCATAAGAGACGGTTTTGATATTGATGGAGATGGATTTACAGAGCTGCCGTCAATTAAAAACAGATCGCTTGGTTTTAGGTCTTTCCTAAAAACGGGTATCTACTCAAGGCTGACTCTAGAGTATAGAAATATACATGAATTTCGTCGTGGTGGCGACAGGCTAGATCTGCAGCCTTACGAAAGTTATATAACAGAGCAGGTAGAGCACTATATAAATAGTGGTTCTATTAGTTTCGATAAATATTCGTCAGATCAGAAAAGCAAGCTAAATCTTTATGCAGCTGCAAGTCACACCAATAGAGGCAGCTACTATGGCGCAGGTACTCCTTTCAATAAAAACACACCAACGGTTGAACCAGGAATGTCGGAAGATGAAATTGACAATATTAATAAGATTATCGAAAACAACCAGCTCCGAATAAACTCGTTTGGTAAAACATCTGAACTAACCTATCAAATTGGAGGTCACTTCATACACTCTTTTAGCAATCTGTGGTTCATGCCGGCCGATTTAACTTTAGGTGGTGAATACCTAGGGAGCGAGCTCGATGACATAAGCGGTTATCGTACCGAGAGCCTCTTTCAAGAGACACACACCTTGAGTGGGTTTATGCAAAATGAATGGAAAACAGATATGTGGAGTTTCTTGGTGGGTGGGAGACTCGACAAGCATAACCTCGTGGATAATGCTATATTTAGTCCTAGGCTCAATTTACGATACAACCCTACTGAGAGCATTAATTTCCGATTAACATATAGCGAGGGTTTCCGCGCTCCTCAAATATTCGATGAGAATCTTCATGTTGATATTGCTGGTGGTGAACAGATTATTAGAGTTCTCTCAGACAATTTAAAAGAGGAACGCTCAAGAAGTATCAGTGGTTCTGTGGACATGTATCATCAGGTAAGCAACAATAGTATTCTTAATTTACTAGTCGAAGGCTTCTATACTAAACTGAACAATCCTTTTACAGAAGTGCGTCGAGGTAATGAGATTTTTATCGAGAACGCAAGCTTTGGAGCTATGGTATATGGATTGAACCTTGAGGGCAGAGCGGTATTGAGCAGTAAATTTGACCTACAGGCAGGGGCTACGCTACAACGTAGTTTGTATGAAGAGGAGAGAAAATGGTGGGAACCTCAAAACATAGAGGAAGAAGAATTAGACGAGGTTA
>DUUR01000065.1 GCA_012841425.1 Bacteroidales bacterium
GGCATATGATGAAGGACAGAATATACTTAGGAATCCCGAAAATGGACTATACTACGCAACTTCAAAATATATTACAGATGATAGTGGTAACCCATTGTTGCAAAGAGACCGTGTAGATTCTGAGAACAAAGGCATTACATTGCGTGGTATGATTTACGGTAATCTAAAACCTATAAAGGGACTTGTTATTACTTCACGTTTGGGTTATAGGGTTGCGCAGAGCAACGCTCACAGTTTTAATACGCCTTATTATGCCACTGCTCAGGCAAAGTCTGAAGATTACAATATTTCAGCAAACGTAAATACAAGTGTTTATTATCAATTTGAAAATTTTGCCAATTATAATATCACTCTAGATCAGCATGCAATAACAGCAATGGCAGGTATGTCTTTTATAGAGAATAGTTGGGACAACGTGAGCACCAGTGCACAAGGACCAGATATACTAACAGGATATGAGCCTAACTTCCGTTATATGGATTATGTGAAAAGTAATATCGTTGACGGTGAAGAGAAAACAGTAAAAAGCTATGGTAACCTACCAGGTAATTCTACGCAGCTATCTTACTTCGGTCGCCTCGTTTACACTTTTGATAATCGTTACACCTTACAGGCTAACTTCCGCGCTGATGCATTCGACTCATCTAAGTTGCCCGCAAATAATCGCTGGGGGTACTTCCCCTCATTTTCGGCAGGTTGGACTGTTAGTAATGAAAAATTCTTTTCGGAAAATATAAATACCGACACTTTTTCATTCTTAAGATTGCGTGCTTCATGGGGACGAAACGGAAATATCAATGTTCTAAATAACTATAGATACAGCACCACAATAGCATATAACAGCTCGTGGTATCAGTATGGCGTTGAAAATGCTGGTCCTTCATATGGTTCAAAACCTTCGGGACTGGCCAACCCTAATTTAAGATGGGAAACTTCAGATCAGCTCGACTTAGGTGTTGAACTTAGATTCTTAAGAAACAGGCTTAGTTTTTCTGCAGACTATTACAACAAGAAAACAAAAGACCTTCTAGTAAATATAAAACCTGTTCCTGAACTTGGTGTTGCAGAAACTACTGTAAACGCTGGTTCAGTTCTTAATAGGGGATTTGAGCTTGAGACTTCTTGGAGAGATAATATTGGTGAAGATTTCAGCTATTCTATCAGTGCCAACTTCACTACATTACATAACGAAGTTACTTACCTAGATCCTTCTATTTCGCGACTAGAGGGTGCAACTGGTGGTGTTGACGGCACGAACAATCCAATACGTACAGCATTTGAAATTGGACATCCAATCTGGTATTTCAGAGGTTATAAATACGAAGGTGTGGATCCTCAAACAGGAGATGCAATCATAGCAGATGTAAATGAAGATGGTGTAATATCTGATGGCGATATGACCTATTTAGGTAAGGCAATTCCAGATTACACATATGGTATAAATATAAACTTGGCTTATAAAGGTTTGGATTTAAACGTATTTGGATCTGGAGTTGGCGGTAACGACATCTTCACCGTGCTGTATCGTGCTGACACTCCTATGCGTAACTCACTTAAATATTTCTACGACAATGCTTGGACACCCGAGAATAAAAACGCATCTATGCCCGATCCAAAAGCAATTGCAACAGACTGGCATTTCTGGGGATCATCGGCTTCAATGTTTAGTGGAGCATACTTCAAGATTAAACAGTTGCAACTTGGTTATACACTCCCATCAGAGATAACCCAAAAAGCACTTATCAATAAACTTAGGTTATATGTTTCTCTTGATGACTTCTTTACATTTACAAAATATCCAGGGGTTGATCCTGAAACAGCTACTGTAAGCACTGCCCCTGAGCGCTCGGGTTTTGACAATGGTACTTACCCACAGTCGAAGAAGATTACTTTTGGTTTAAACATTACATTCTAATTCAATAAATTACTAAACATGAAAAAATATATATTTCCTCTTTTATACACTGCTGTTGTGCTATTCTCAGCTTGTAATGAGGACCTTCTAAATATTCCTCAAAAAGGAGTTATAGGTATAGACTCATTTTACCAGACTGATGAAGATGCCGAATCGGCACTAGTAAATTTGTATGCAGACTTTATCACAAACATTGGTGGTAATGATGGTATTTACGTTCCTTATAATATTATATTCAATTATACTGCAGATAATGTGCTTGCAGCAGGAGAATTTTATGGAGACAACGATCAGTTTGCAAGTATCAACGAGTTTCGTTTCGATTCTCAGAGCTCTGTTGTTTCACTTATGTATAGTAGATTATATTATGTAATATATCATGCTAATCTTGTCATAGACAACTTCGAATATGGCGAGAGTGCTGTTAAAGACCGCTGTATTTCAGAAGCTAGAGTGGTACGAGCCTGGGCACATATGATGGCTGCCTTTGCATGGGGCACACCGCCATTAGTAGACCGCTTGTTAGAGCCAGAAGAAAAGCCTGTGAATTTCGATGGAACACACGAAGAGCTACTTAGATGGTGTGCTAATGAATGTGCAGAGTCGGTACAGTATCTAGACGAACGCAACAGTCCAGCCGACAAGGATGGTGCTGTAAGAGTTACAAAAGGTTTTGCTCAGGCTGTTCAAGGAAAAGCCCTTCTTAATGCCGGCGATTATGCAGCGGCTAAGGCACCACTTAAAAGCGTAATATCATCAGGTAAGTATGAACTTGTTCCTGGTGAGGAATTCGGAAAACTATTTCATCTGTCGGGTGACGGTGCTCCAGAGAAAGTTTTTGAGTTGAACCTAATAAATAACGCTAGCATTGGCGACTGGGATGGAAAGATTCAGCGCTCTACTTGGATGGAAATGAATTTATGGGGATGGAGATCGTCTCGACTGGCTGCATCTCCTACAATGCAGGCCGACCAAGGATGGGGTGGTCTTGCAGTTGAAGAAACTTTTGCAAGAGAGTTTGCGGCGAACGACGGAGATTCTTATCGACGAAAGGCCACAATAATTACTTATGAAGAGTTTTTAACAGAACTTGAATGGCCTAGCGATAATGGAGATATAAACAGTATGACCAAAGCACAAAAGCTTGCCGATCCTAATAGGGGTATAATAAATCCTGACGGATTATATGGACAGTCTGAATATCTTCAAAGAAAACATATTGTTGCTGCCGAAGACCGTTCTACCAACTGGTATAGATTCAACAACTTTATCATAATGCGATACTCTGATGTATTACTGATGTATGCTGAGGCATGTGCTCAGACTAACGATAACGACGGTCTTCAGTATCTACAGATGGTTCAACAACGTGCGGGATCAGACTATGTAAGCACCACCTTGACTTTAAATGATGTAAAAAAGGAAAGAAACTATGAATTATGGATGGAAGGTTCACGATGGATTGACATGAAACGTTGGGGTGAGTTTGAAAAGGCGAAAAAAGCTGGATCACGTATTCCTTCACTAAAAGATGCATTTATAAATGATAATGAGCCTGCTCATAGAGGTTACCTAACATATTCTGAGCCCAACGCTGGTTTATCTGTTGGTTTTAAAGAAGGCAAACACGAGTGGTTCCCCTACCCTTACAATGTGACTTCAATTAATCCTAACATAGTTCAGAATCCAGGTTGGTAGTCAATATTTAATGGATTAGTATTTATAAATAAAAAAACATGATGAAAAGAACAAAGTTTTTAATTTTATCACTACTTATAATGCCGCTGCTGGTTAATGCACAGGAGTTTCCCGAAGGATCCATCCCAAACGAGCATAATTTGGCAGGTGTGCAGTGGCCTCGTGTAGATGATAAGGGACATACATATTTTAGAGTATTTGCACCCAATGCAAAAGAAGTACAGATAAGCTTTCGTGGACCTATGACTAGGGAAGCCGACGGTTATTGGACATATGTATCGCCAGAACCAGAGGCAGTGGGGTTCCATTATTATCAACTCATGATCGACAGCGTATATGTAGCAGACCCAGCAACCAAGTCTTATTACGGAATGAGTAAATGGGTGAGCGCTATAGAAATACCCGAAGGTTTAGATTACGATAAAACACAAGATGTACCACATGGTGAAATTAGAATGAAAAAATATTGGTCGGAAATGACTCAAGCATGGCGTACTTGTTATGTTTACACTCCTCCAATGTACGATCAGGATACAGAAAAGCGTTATCCGGTTCTATACCTACAACATGGTGGTGGTGAAGATGAAACAGGTTGGGTATTTCAAGGAAGAATGGGAGATATAATAGATAATCTTATTGCAGAGGGAAAAGCAGTTCCAATGATTATTGTAATGGATAGAGGTTATGCTTCACTTCCTGGTAGTGAGCCAATGAGAGGATTTGATAATCCAGGTATGAACGCCTTCCTTGCTGGTGCTAATGCTCCTGCAGTAACAACTCCACCAGCAACAAGAGAAAGACCTGCGATGAGCTCACTTATGCGAGGCGTTTTTCCAGAATTACTCGTAAAAGAGATAGTGCCTATGATAGATTCTTCATTTCGCACAAAAACAAATCGCGAGAGTCGTGCAATGGCTGGTTTATCAATGGGTGGTGGCCACACGTTTCAAGTAGTTATGCCTAATCTAGATAAGTTTGCCTATTTAGGTGGATTTAGTGGAGGTGCCGGATCTGCAGATCAAATTGATCAACTATATGATGGTATATTTACTGACTCAGAGAAGTTTAACAGCCAAATTAAATTAATGTTTCTTAGCATTGGTGAAAAAGAACGCCCTGAAAGAGTAAAAGCATTTGCCGATGCATTAAAGAGCAAAGGACTTCAAAATATAGTATATTACGAATCGCCAGAGAGCGCACATGAGTGGTTAACATGGAGACGATCGCTACGTGAATTTGCCCCACTCCTTTTTAAGTAGTTTAGATTAATAGTTAGTTAATTATTTGTTTCTCCTCCTGCCATTCACTAAAATGTCTGACAGGAGGAGATTTCTTTAAAGGTCTCTTAATTAAGATGATTAATATAAAATATAAAATTTATTTGCATTTTTTTTAACGTAGATTTTCTAAATTCAATTTAAAGATACTATATTTGTATAATTGACAATATTAAAAACACTATTCACTATAAATTAATAAATTATCTTATGAGAATCAAAGTTTTATTAGCACTATTAACAACAGCCTTAATGGCGTGTGGGAATGGAGAAACAAAAAAAGAACCAGGATTAAAGGATGCGCTGGGAGACAAATTTGAAATTGGTGTTGCGCTGAACACAAGACAATCATCTGGCAGAGACACATTAGCGACACAAATTGTGCAACAACATTTTAATGCTATAGTAGCAGAAAACTGCATGAAAAGTGGAGAACTTTTAAAGGATGACAAAACTTATGATTTTACTCAGGCAGATGAGTTTGTACAATTTGGAGTTGACAACAATTTAAATATTGTTGGGCACACACTTATCTGGCACTCTCAGTTACCCAGATGGTTTTGCGTTGATGACAATGGAGAAAATGTAAGTCCCGACGAATTGAAAGAAAGAATGAGAAATCATATTCATACCGTTGTAGGTCGCTACAAAGGAAAAATTAAGGGTTGGGATGTTGTAAATGAAGCAATTCTAGAAGATGGCTCATATCGCAACAGTCAGTTTTATCAAATTTTGGGAGAAGAGTTTATCCCTCTTGCATTTCAGTATGCACAAGAGGCAGATCCAGACGCACAACTCTATTACAACGACTATAATGAGTGGTATCCAGGAAAAAGAGAAACAGTTGTAAGACTAATTAACACACTTAAAGAAAGAGGAATACGTATAGATGGCATAGGTATGCAAGGACATATTGGTTTAAATGGTCCATCACTTGAAGAATATCAAGCAACAATAGATGATTATGCTAACGCAGGCGTTAAAGTGCTAGTTACTGAACTAGATATGAGCGCACTACCTGAACCAAGACGAATGGGTGGTGCAAACTTAACAGACACAGAATCTTACCGTCAGGAAATTGATCCATATACAGATGGCTTGCCAGAAGAAGTATCATTAGAGTGGAACAACAGGATGCGAGATTTCTTTAATCTGTTTATTGAGAACAGCGATCATATTATTAGAGTTACAATGTGGGGAGTGAGTGATGGAGATTCTTGGAAAAACGGGTTTCCTGTAAGAGGAAGAACAGACTATCCACTGCTTTTTGATCGTGATCATAACCCAAAGCCTGTGGTAA
>DUUR01000066.1 GCA_012841425.1 Bacteroidales bacterium
AAAGAAGTGCTATTGTTTGAAGTGCTTTTAACATTTGTTGAAGTATTAAACTGTGTGAAGGCAAATATAGTGATTATTGGAAAAACAACTCGTTCCTTTTGATGTGTTTTTCTTTTTCTATGATTTTAAATACTGACTCTTAACTGACGATGATTCTTTGACCTGTCAGTAACTCAATTACTAAAAAAAATCCCCAACCAATTATGGCAGGGGATTAATTATATTATAGATCCATTATTAATTTAAATAGCTCTGCTTTACATATTCAGCGTTATTCAAGTAATCGTAGCTCTCTTTTACACCTTCCATTGGTGTGCCAGTGTATCTTTCTACTTCTACAATCATGTATTTAGCACCCGATTGATCTGCATTATTATAGATATTCTCGAAATCAACTTTCCCGCTCTTTCCTAACTCCATCTCATCTTTAATGTGAAGTAGTTCAAAACGTCCTGGATATTTATTGAAATATGCAACAGGATCATGACCACCTTCGCCTACCCAATAAACATCCATCTGGAAGAACACTTTAGAAGGATCTGTGTTTTCAATCATGTAGTCATACATAACCTGACCTTCAATTTCTTCAAATTCAAAAGAGTGGTTGTGGTATCCAAACTTCAATCCTGCTGCATTACATTTATCTCCAACTTCATTAAAGTAATCGCAGTATGCTTGCAGATCAACTAATGTTTTAGGGGTAGGTATCCATGCCACAACAAGATACTTCATACCAGCGTCTTTATGAGCTTGTATTGCGGTGTCCCACCATGCCCAAGTAGCTTCCCAGTCGGTATCAGCTGCCGGATCGGCAAGTGGACGACCTGCATGCGATGAAAGCACTTCCATACCTGCATCTTCAATAGATTGTTTGAATTCGGCTGGCGACATTCCATAAAATTGGCCATCGTTATAGCCTGCAGCTTCAACACCTGTATAGCCCATTTCTGCTGCTGCAGCAATGCTTGCGCTATAGTCGGCCTGAATATCATCTCGCAATGAGTAAAGTTGCAAATAAATTTCTTTATCAGACTTTGCTTCTGTAGTCTTTTTCTCTCCTTGATTGCATCCTGTTAGTATAAACAGAGAGCTAATTAATAATGTGGTAAATAAAACTGAATATTTTTTCATGTTCTTTTAAAGTTTAAAAAAAGGGCAAAACACAATATCTATGCTTTGCCCCATTTATTTATTATTAGTCTAAAATCTTAATTCTGATATTACGGAACCAAACATCATCGCCATGATCTTGTAGTCCAATGTAACCTTCTCTTTCAGGTCCACCCACGTTATTCAATAATTCATAAGCAAGTGGCCATTTATCTTTGCTAAATTTGCTTGCTTGAAGCATATCGGTCCACTGTTGAGTCCATAAATGATATTCAACAACATTCTCATCGTTTTGTCCATGTACCACTGTACCTTTATAAACCATGATCTTAGCTTTATTCCATTCATCAAAAGGATTTTGATTTTGTGGAACCGCAGGAATCATGTCATAAAGAGAAGCCGACATTCTGTTATTATCTTTACCAAGTTGAGCATCTGGATGGTTTGCATTATCAAGCACCTGATATTCGGGAGATGAAATGTAAATTGGCTCCATTCTTTCGTTACCATCTGCATCTGTGGTAGATACTTCTTGTGCAAGAAAGAATATACCCGAATTACCTCCTTTAGATACTTTCCAGTCTAACAAAAGCTCAAAGTTTTTGAATTTATGAGAAAATATAATATCTCCACCGTCTCCATCTTGAGCCTCACCACC
>DUUR01000067.1 GCA_012841425.1 Bacteroidales bacterium
ATCCTCTGCATTTTCTATGGACCAAGCTTCCCAGCCTCTAAATTGAATTGAATTAGAGTATGTACCTTCAGGCATTAATTCAGGCTCATAGTAAAAGAGGCTTTTTCTAACTCCATATTTTGTTGAATCTGAGTCGTGCTGAATGCCACCTTTAAGAGTTTCATTCAAAAATCTTTTCAAAAGATCAACTTCATCTCTTTCAGGCTGTATCAGCTGCTTCATTATTGCTGCAAGCCAGCTACCAGCACCAGCTTCATCACTAAGGCCTACAAACCAAGAACGACGCTCCTGAGTTAGAATTTCTTTTTTATCATAGTCATAATTCATTACCGATGGTGAGCGACCAAAAGGGTCTTCATCATTTTCGTACCACTGCTCAGTTGTAAGAAAATTACCCAAATCGTTTACAACTTGCTCTTGCGATTTAATCACTTTATAGTTGATGGTTTGCAGAGACTGATCTTCATAAACAACAGATACTCTAGCTCTGCCCCAACTGTTTCCACTAACCTCAAACTCCATCCAACCGTTGGGAGTCTCACCTTTATGCACAATTTTTAAAGCCTCTTCTGGATGAACAGTTATTTTAGAAACTTTATGCGGATATTTTATAAAAAGATTGCTTTTCTCATTTATAGGGAGAATGTAACCAGGAAGGCTCATAGCTACAGGCTTTTGCTCCTGAATCAATTTATTTTCAATCTCACGTATCGATGGTGCAATTACAAACTTTAAAGAAAAGTCCTTCACCTCGCCCGATGCAAGAATTGTAGAAGTGGGATTATTCCATTGTTCCACTCCAACCCAATCAATTTCTGCATTAGCTTTGCTATGAATTAGCCACTCATGAAATCCTTCAAAAACTACACCTTTGGGAGTTGGGTCATCATTGAGAGGATTGTATGCTTCAAAACCTGCATTCAAATGAGGAAGCACCAACAAACTACCCCCATTACCATGAAGACGATTTACTTGCAAATATCCTGCATCCTGACCAATATAAGGGTCGAAAAATACGTTCTGATGATGAGCCTCATCAAGACTCTTACCTTCAAGAATATTATTGAATATTAAAGGAATACCTAAAGATCCAATTTCTACTTTTTGTGTAGAGTTATTTGTAATCTGAAAACGTAAAACCAAATCCCCATCAACAGTCTCCCAGAACCTTTTTATAGTGACTGGAACACCAGCAGGTAGTGTGCCTGTAAGATCTGCCGCAGCAAGTATATTGCCTTTTATCAACAACTTTTCTATCGGTTTACGCTCTTCAGCAGTTGAATAACGTTTCCAGTCGCTCTCCCCCTCCTTTTTTAGCATTATGTTTAAATCACCCAGATGATATAAACCGTCTTTATCTCTTTGAGTAATACGATCCGCTGGTGTATAGTCAAAAGATGTATCAGATAAGGGTGAAAGATGTTTCACGGTTTGAGAAGCATTTACCAATGATATTTTAAAGGATTTAGTTGTGAATTTAGATTCACCCTGATCCAAAAGCAGTGTTGATGGCCTCTCCGCAATTCGATCCCAAGGGGATTGTGCATTAGCAACAAAAAGACTAAAAACAGACAAAAAAATTAAAATTACTCCTCGTTTCATTTCTTTTATTTTAAATATTTTACATTCCATACTGATAAAGATTTGTAGTACTATGACGACTAATTGGTTCATTAGTTTCGGGAAAATACTCCGAAATTATCTCATATAACCAAGGATCATACAATCTCAATTCTTGGCGGGTGTTAACCTTATTATGCTTACCGTCTCCACCATCATTGTCTACCTCTGCATTTACGTTAAACCAACTCTGTACTCCTTCAGCCCAATACTCAGCTATATTTGTTGCAGCGTATGTATTAATCCATCTTCCTTTTGAAATAGCTTCATCTAGTGAAGCTTGCAAACGACCATTGAAATTATCATCTATGGGAGCTATGCCTACATAGTGAATGGTGTGTGCAAATTCATGGATCAGAATATCCTCTGCATGATATTTATCAATCTGATAGGCAAGAATGTTTTCTTCTGCACAAGTTGTCAAGGGCAGTCTAACCGTTCCACCCAGTCCTCTTGCACGCACATCCCAATTAAGAGAAGTATCATTTGCAAGATGTGCATGTTCGGGTATATCTGTTGTTCCTTCATAACGTGACATTATTCCTATTCGTGTGTTGTGGCTAGTCATAGATTCCATTACTTCAGTAGGCAACATATCTGTCAAAGCTTTGACGGTAACATAAGCTGCGTAAAAACATGAATCAGGAACTCTCCATGAGCTAATTACATGAATCCCATTTACATTCATATATTTTTCATAAAAAGAATCCAATTCTAGAAAAGTAGGCGGAGCAGTTATTTCGGGTGTATCGAACAAAATTGCAGTTATGCCCATTTCATAGTGTTCTATAGTAGTTTCACTTTCTTGATTTCCACATCGACTAAAAAGTATGATTAAACAAAAAATCAATGTCAATTTATTCATTTTAATTTCTTTTTTATATTTATAAGTTAGTATTTTCAAAACGATAATAATCTTACTATGCAAAATAAAGTAAAATAAAAAGTACAATAGAAACATTTCTCTAAAATCATGAAAATATTCTCTAATTAATAAAACAAACCACTCTATTATAAGTCTGTCCCAACACCGCCACAAATTCCCACCATCTCCCAACCAAGTCCTGAGCCTCCTCGAAAATTACGATGAGATTCAGGACTTGGTTGGGACTTTGTAAGGAATTGCTATTGCCATTTCCATAGTGTCTAGACTTATAATTGTATCTTAAAAGAAACACTCTTTTTCTATACAATGCTTCATTTTATTAAATCCTCCGTATCTTTGTAGTTCAATTAAAGTAAGATAGATGGAAC
>DUUR01000068.1 GCA_012841425.1 Bacteroidales bacterium
AATCATCTATTCTCTCACCAATTAGAGTTGGTGTCCTAAAATCCATTGGAGTGCCTTCAACAGTTAAAATCTCTCCTGTGGTCATAAAAGTATCATCAACAGGTGTAAATGAATCTGCATTAATCATTAACACATCGTTTAATATGCTATTATTTGCATCTCCCGAAAGATTAAAATAAGAGTGATTGGTTAAATTCACAACAGTTTCCTTATCAGTTACTGCTTCATACTGAATATCTACAGCATTATCATCAGTCAGAGTCATTGTTACTTTAACATCTAAATTACCTGGAAAACCTTCTTCTCCATCTTCCGACAGATAGGTTAAAACCAAACTCTTATTATCGAGTTGAACCGCATTAAAAACTTTATTATGATATCCTTCAGGACCACCATGCAATGTATGTCCAAAATTATTTTGTGGCAATTGATACTCAACCCCATATACAGTTATTTTACCATTAGCAATCCTATTACCATATCTTCCAATTGTAGCACCAAAGTTGTTATCAACGGCAGTATAATCATCGATATTGTCAAAACCTAAAACTACATCTTTAAAATTACCATCCTTATCGGGAACCATTACAGAAACTATTCTACCGCCATAGTTTGTTATTGTAACCTCCATTCCATTATCATTTTTCAAAACATACAGGTTGGTTGAGTCACCATCAATAACCGTCTGGAAATCGCTTGCCAATAATCCCGATTTTGTTTGTTCAGTCACAGTTGTTGCTTGTTGCTGGTTATTACATCCCGCAAAAACAACTAATAATGTGACAAATACGATACTTTTTAAATTACTTTTCATCTCTTTAATTATTTAATATTTAACATATTGCATATTTCTTGATTCACTTTTCTAACACTTTCTTCATCAACCTTTACCACCTCCCTATCGTAAGTTAATAAGCCATTAACTTCAATCTCCACATCAGTTGTTTGTGTGTATACCGCTGCTGAAAAGCCTTGACGTATTAATTGCTTTAATTCCTCAGCATATTTAATATACTCATCGGTAACCTCTTTTGAACTATTAAATTGAACATAACCCCAATTACGCTCTGGTTCCCAAAGATGTTCTTTATTTGCCCATCCAATCCCTCCATACTCACCTAGCACTGTAGCTCGTTGAGCATCATAAAGATACATTCTAGGATTAGGATAGTTATGCAGGTCAAGCATATCACCAACTGTATAGTGGTTACCACCACTTGCTGGGTTAACTAATCTTGTTGGATCATAAGCTTTGGTCCATTCTGTTATCTCGGCAGTTTTAAACTGACCCCACGCTTCGTTAAAAGGCACCCATACACCAACAGATGGATATGAGTATAGATAATCGATAAGTTCTTTCCATTCCTGTCTGAAATTAGTCTCTGATTCGGCCGATCGCTCTCTCTCAGAACCAGTATAGTATGAGTGCATTTGCCATTCCGGACCCCTATCGCCATTTGGCATATCCTGCCATACAATCATTCCATGTCTATCGCAATGAGTATACCATCTGGCCGGCTCTACCTTTACATGCTTTCTAATCATGTTGAAGCCCAAGTCTTTTGTCTTTACAATATCATACACCAACGCTTCATCTGTTGCTGCTGTATACAATCCGTCTGGCCACCATCCCTGATCGAGAGGACCAAAATGAAACAGATCTTTATTATTCAACTGAAGACGCACAATACCTTTATCGTCGCGCTTCATTGAGTACTTTCTCATTGCAGCATAACTATTAACCTTGTCAATCTGTTTACTTCCTTCCCAAACTATAACTTCCAAATCGTAAAGGTGAGGGTTGTAGGGCGACCAAAGCTTTGCATTTTGAGGCATTGCAATCTCAACAGGTTCATTGTTTATCGACTGCCCAGTAGCTACTACACTGGTTCCTTCTTTAACTCTTACCTCAACTCTTTTTGTTGATGATATTGTATTAGTTGTAGCCTCAACAATCAAAAGGTTTTTGTCTATATCCGGTGTAATCTTCAGATCTTTTATATATGTTTCAGGAACAGGCTCCAACCATACAGTCTGCCATATACCAGTAACAGGTGTATACCATATCCCGTGAGGATCATTTACCTGCTTGCCACGTGGCTGAAATCCTTGATCAGTTGGATCCCATACTTTCACCTTAATGCTGTTACTACCATTTACCAGCGCAGGTGTTATATCAAATGAGAACGGAGTATATCCACCTCTATGTTGCCCAACTTTTATTTCATTTACCCATACATCTGCTTTCCAGTCCACTGCACCAAAGTGCAATAACACTCTATTATTTTTCCATTTTGAAGGCAGGTTAAACTCACGATGATACCAAAGTTCATGATCCTTCCCCACCCTTTTTTGCACACCCGAAAGACTCGATTCCACAGCAAATGGAACAAGTATTTGTC
>DUUR01000069.1 GCA_012841425.1 Bacteroidales bacterium
AAAATTCCGTTATATTTGTGAGAGAGAATCTTTAGAACCTTATCCAACTAATTGACATGCGTATAAAAGAGATAATTCAAACCATTGAACTACTTGCTCCACTTTCACTTCAAGAACATTATGATAATAGCGGAGTACAGGTAGGGGATGTAAATAGAGAAGTTACTGGCACTTTATTGGCTATTGATATTACAGAGAATGTAATTGAAGAAGCTATATCTTTAGGATGTAATCTCATAATATCACACCATCCTATTGCATTTAAACCGTTTAAGTCGCTAACTGGGAGAACATACGTTGAGCGATGTATAATGCAAGCTTTAAAAAACGATATCGTTATTTATGCAGCCCACACTAATTTAGACAATGCCTTCGGCGGTGTAAATTATAAGTTGGCGCAAATGCTTGAGTTAGAGAATGTAAAGATTCTTCAACCTAGAGAAAACGCACTGCTAAAGTTCGTTACCACTGTACCCGTACAGCATGCAGAGAGCGTTAGGAATGCCATCTTTAATGCTGGTGCGGGTCATATTGGTAATTATGATAGTTGTAGCTATAATATATTGGGTGAAGGTACATTTAGAGCTGGTAAAGAAACTAATCCATATGTAGGAGAAAAAGATGAACTTCATTTTCAGAAAGAGATAAGAATAGAAACTGTAGTTCCCATTATGAAAAAGGAAGAGGTGCTGCATGCTCTACTTGCTGTGCACCCTTATGAAGAGCCAGTATTCGATCTTTACCCTATTGCAAATGAATGGTGGAAACATGGTAGCGGAGTAGTGGGTGTTTTACCTGAGCCAATGGCAGAACAGGACTTTTTATACATGCTTAAAGATGTATTTAATCTGAGCACAATAAGTCATTCTAAAATAAAAGGTAAAGAGATTCTCGACGTCGCCATATGTGGCGGAGCTGGAGCATTTTTATTCCCAAAAGCTATTTCTTATGGAGCCGATGCATTTGTTACAGGTGAAGCAAAGTATAACGATTTTTATGATGTAGAAGATAAGATATTACTAGCTGTGGTAGGTCATTATGAATCAGAAGTATGTACAAAAGAAATCTTTTTTGAAATCATTTCAGAAAAATTTCCTACCTTTGCATTACATAAATCCGCTTTCGATTCGAATCCGGTAAAGTATCTGTAATAGTGCCGGTTAGACTGGGTCCCGCCAATACAGTGAAATGTGGTAATATTTCGATTTTATTTAAAGTCGTTTAATTACTGCATTTTTTATTAAATAGGAACAATTATAAAACATATAAAGATGGCTACAAAAAAGCAAAAAACCGAACAAGAAGTATCTGTAGAGGATAAGTTAGATTCGCTCTATAAATTACAATCGTACTTATCAGAAATTGATAGGATTAAAATTCTTAGGGGAGAGTTGCCGCTTGAGGTTGCCGACCTTGATGATGAAATAGCTGGCCTTGGTACTAGAATCAATAATTTTGAACTCGATATTAAACAACTAGAGGAAGATACTAAATTGCAGAAAGGTAAAATTGAAACCAGTAAGACTAAAATTGAGAAGTATAATAAACAGCTCGATAATGTAAGAAACAGTAAAGAGTTTGATCATCTATCTAAAGAGGTTGAGTTTGAGACACTTGAGGTTGCTCTTTCTGAAAAGCGTATCCGTGAATTTGGTGAACAAATAGCAGATATCAAGGTACAGAAAGACGAGGCCAATTCAATATTAAAAGATAAATCTAGTGATTTAGAGCATAAGAAAAAAGAGCTTGATGACATCGTTTCTGAAACAAAAGCGAAAGAAGAAAAGATTAGAGAGAAAGCAAAGAAAACAGAGGCTACTATTGAGGCACGTCTGCTAACTGCGTTTAAACGTATTCGCAAAAATGCTCGTAACGGATTAGCTGTTGTGCCCATTCAACGTGGTGCTTGTGGGGGATGTTTCAATAAGATTCCACCACAAAAGCAGATGGATATTAAGTTGAGAAAAAAAATTATTGTTTGCGAGTACTGTGGAAGAATAATGATTGATCCAGAAATAGCTGGAATTTCAGAAAATTAGATTAACGAATTATTTCACTAATTTAAATCAATTTCCTCTTTTTTGACTTATAAATAATGTATATTTGCGCCATCAAAAGGTGAAATAACCAAGAATTTTTCACGGCTCATCAATAATCTATTGATATGTAATTGGTTGGTCAAGAAAGACTACAATTAGGTAACTTATTAAAAAACTTTATGGCAAATCTGATAAAAATAAAGAAGGGCTTGCAGATACCGTTAATTGGAACTTCAGAAGAAGTTTTAAGAGGCGATATAACCAGTGAATTTGTGAGAATTTGTCCCAGTGATTTTCATGGTATTACACCCAAACCACTTGTTAAGGTTAACGATAGGGTGAAAGCCGGAGAAGCTCTGTTCTACGCAAAAGATCACGAAGAGATACTTTTTGCTTCACCTGTTAGTGGTGTTGTAACTGCAATCGAGCGTGGTGCAAAAAGACGAATACTTAATTTTGAAATTAAGTCCGACAGCGCGATAGAATATGTGGACTATGGAATAAAAAATGTGTCATCTCTTTCGTCAGATGAAATTAAGAGCTCACTTCTTTCGGCGGGTATATGGTTTCTAATCCATCAACGACCCTATGATGTGGTAGCTAATCCTGAAAAGCAGGCAAGAGACATATTTATTACTGGGTTCGACTCAGCGCCCCTTGCACCCTCTTATGACTTTATTTTGAAGGGTCAAGAAAAGGATTTTCAAACAGGGTTAGATGCATTAGCTAAGCTAACCTCAGGTAAAGTATACCTTTCGATAAGTCCAAAAACCAAAAGTGTAGCACTTAGAGAAGCAAAAAACGTAGTTATAACTGAGTTCGAAGGTCCTCATCCTGCAGGAAACGTGGGAGTTCAAATTAATCACCTTAAACCTGTAAATAGAGGAGAAGTGGTTTGGACACTTAATGCACTCGATGTTGCTCTAATAGGGCGTTTCTTTAATAAGGGAATAGTAGACCTAACCCGAACAATTGCTCTCACAGGATCTGAGGTCAAGCAAACAGGGTTCTATAAAATGATTATAGGTACTGAACTCAGCTCATTATTCAATAATAATATAACTGAAGGTATTTCTATTAGATATATTAGTGGAAACCCGCTAACAGGAAGAAAGATTAATAAAAACGGTGTTTTAAGAGCCTACGATTCACAAATTACAGTTATTCCAGAAGGTGATGATGTGCATGAGTTAGTAGGATGGGCCTCATTGTCTGCAAAAAGATACAGCGCAGGTGCTACTTATCTGACACACAATAAAAAGTATCGTTTAGACGCTCGTATATTGGGTGGACCAAGAGCAATTATTGTTTCTAACGAATATGATAAGGTGTTTCCAATGGATATCTTCCCTGAGCAGCTCATAAAAGCAACTATTGCTTTTAATATTGATAAAATGGAACAGCTTGGTATTTACGAAGTTGCTCCCGAAGATTTTGCTCTATGTGAATTTGTGGATACTTCTAAACTCGAGATACAGCGTATCATTAGAACTGGTTTAGATCTGCTTCGCAAAGAGATGGAGTAATTTGTGTGATTATATCAAAATAAATAATAACATTTAAATAATA
>DUUR01000070.1 GCA_012841425.1 Bacteroidales bacterium
GCTGATGATATTAAGAAGTTTGCTTCGGATTTACTTGAAAACGGTGATCTAAAAACAATTGTAATGTTGCCAGTTATAGAAGAGTAACTATAAACATGGATAATTTGCACTAAGTAATCGTTGCAAGTTTCACAAATCAAAAAGAGGGTTTCACACTGTGACTCCCTCTTTTTTGATATAAAACTTTGTGATCTTAATATATGTATTAACTTTTCTTTAAATCGGGGGTATGCTTATACTTAAAGAGGATAGCAAAAAGAATTGTAACTATTAAAGCATATCCAGCAAATATAAACCAGACCGACTGCCAGTCTCCTATCATTAGCGATTTAACCTCTCCATTTACCAAAACATCTTGCCATGATGTAAATCTATTTACTACCATCTGCGCTCCCAATGTGCCTATTGTAGCACCAACCCCATTTGTCATTAACATAAACATTCCTTGTGCACTTGAACGGATATTATGAGGCGTTTCTTTATCAACAAAGAGTGACCCTGAGACATTAAAGAAATCGAATGCTACACCATACACAAGCATTGACATAATTAAAAGCCAAAGTCCTCCTCCAGGATTACCGAGTCCGAATAGGCCAAACCTTAGTACCCAAGCCAACATTGCAATTAGTATAACCTTTTTTATTCCGAATCTACTTAAGAAAAAAGGAATTAATAATATACAAAGTGCTTCGGATATCTGTGATAGCGATATAAGAATATTTGAATGCTTTACTCCAAAGCTGTTTGCATATTCGGTTGCCGCTTCGAAGCTTGCAATAAAGGGGTTGGCGAAACCATTTGTTATTTGAAGTGAAACACCTAGTAGCATTGAGAATATA
Organism: Bacteroidales bacterium; assembly: GCA_012841425.1. Classification (GTDB taxonomy): domain Bacteria; phylum Bacteroidota; class Bacteroidia; order Bacteroidales; family Dysgonomonadaceae; genus Proteiniphilum. The sequence continues at coordinate 840 of DUUR01000070.1, forward strand.
AAGAAAAGCGCCATCTTTCTCTGTTTAAACAACTTAAAAGCATCAAGCCCTAATCGTTGTGCCAACGTCTTATCATTAGTATCTGTACTGACAGGGCAATTTGGTAGTGTGAATGAATACAACCCTAGAAGTAAACCGATGAAAGCACTAATAATAAATTGCATTGGGGTTGTTTGATATCCTAAAATATCAACAATCCACATTGTACAGATAAATCCTATAGTACCAAATACGCGGATTGGGGGGAATGCTTTGACTGTATCTAAGCCTGATCTGTCTAGTATAGTATACGCAACAGAGTTGGATAGTGCCAAAGTGGGCATATAAAACGCAACACTTAATGTATAAAGAGTAAAGAAAATTGCAAATGACACATTTCCTCCACTGCTAATTGCATAAAGTCCTGCTGAGGCCATGAAGACTGCTGCAAGTAGGTGGCATGCGCCCAATAGCTTCTGAGCAGAGACCCATCGGTCGGCGATAATTCCAATAAGTGCAGGCATGAAAATTGAAACTATGCCCTGAACTGAATAAAAAATACCAATATATGCTCCCATACCTGCTGGTCCGAGGTAACGAGACATAGAAGTAAGGTAAGCTCCCCAGACTGCAAACTGGAGAAAGTTCATAATTATTAAACGATTTTTCAAAGACATGATTATTAGTTGTTTAAATATTTTAAACTGTAAACTCATCACAGTAGAGCCTCAACAGTAAATTCCATATAGTAAACCCTTCACGGTAAGATCTTCGCAGCAAGCTCCATACAGATAAACTCCTGATAGTAAACTCCTGATAGTAATCTCATCACAGTATGCACTACATGGATTTATAGAAGTTTATCTGCTCAACCATGGTGCGGGATTAAGCTTCGTTGTTTTTTGCCATAACTGAAAATGCATCGTAGACACTCCTGTATCGGGGTCTGTAAATATTCTGCCTAACGATTGACCTGTTTTGACCTTATCTCCTTGTTTGACGAAAAGGTCAAATATATTTGCATAGAAAGTATAATATTCGCCATGTCTAACAATTACGCATGTATTAGATCCGGGGAATGAGAATACCTTAGATACTTCACCATCAAATACCGAACGTATATCTGCTCCTCTCTCTGCTTGAATGTCTATTCCATTACTGTTTGTGGTAATGTTCCACTCTTTATGTTGCTTTGTGCCAAAACTGCCTACTACTGAGGAGGTGCCTGCAACAGGCATGGGCAGTCTACCTCTGTTTGATGCAAAGTCTTTTGATAAATTAAAACTTTCTGTTGAGGCAGTGCTGGCTCCTATACTTGGAGATACACCTCTGCTGGGACTTACCTCTTTCTCCTTTGCTGTTTCTACTTCTTTTCTATCTGTCTTTTTTTCAGCTTCTGCACGTTTAGCTGCCTCAGCTAACCTTAATGCTTCGGCCTCACGCTCTTGACGTGCAACCTCTTCTGCAATAAGCTTTTCTATTTGATTATTTAGCTGATTGTCTTGACGTTGTTTATTTTGCAGTTCTTTTCGTAATTGCTCCTCTCTACCTTTAACCTGTGAAACCTCTACTTGATAGCTTTTCTCTTCACTTTCAAGTTTCTGTCTCTCCTGCTGCATAGACTCTAAGACCTTTAACTTATCTACCTTGGCTTGAGCGATTGCATTCTGCTTATTGGCAATCTCTGTGTTTTGTTTTTTAATCTCCTCTGCCTGCGATTTCTGCCATTTAGAATACTCTCTTAGATATTGCATTCTTCTTAAAGATTCACCAAATGACTTACCAGATAGTATAAAGAGTAGTTTATTCTGATTGAACTTCTGATTAAGCATGCCCTTTATTGCATCGGCATAATTATCTTGCTTTTTCTTTAATTCAATTTGAAGTCTTTCAATTTCTTTATGAAGTCGTGCCTCCTCTCTAGTTAATGCCTCAACCTCTTTCCTTTGTACATCAATTAATTCTCTGCGTGAAGAAATCTGTTTATTAATAAGATTTATTCGATCCATAATTGTGGTTGTTTGCTTTTTAACATCGAGATAAAGCTTATTTGTATTTCTTATATCTTCCTGAATTGCTTGCCTCTGTCTTTGCAATTGCTCTATTTGCTCTGTTTGAGAGAATAATAAAGTTATTGAAAATAAAAAAACAGATATGAGACTTAGTGTTTTCATTGATGGGGTGCAATAATTTTTAGAATATCGGAAATAGCAACTTTTCGATAACCATTTGGAATACTTGTAGAAATACTAAATGGTTCGTTTATTTCTATTCCAGAAAACCTTAATTCTGAATCGAGCTTTCTTTTTTGAGTAGTAATAGCAACCATCATTCGATGTGGAAATATTGACTCTGTCATTTGGGCAAATTCATCATATGACCATTTCAAAGAAAGTTGATTTTCATTGTGTAATAGTTGAGTATACACAATCCTATCATCTCCGTTTACATTAAACGAATAATCAATTCCAGAATCGTGATCTTTGCCAGTTATAGTATAATTAAGATCTGATGTTTGAGCATACCTTAACATTCTATAATCGTTATATTCAACTCTGTTTTTACCTGTAATGAATAGAGAATTAGTAAGCATAGATTGTAGAGTATAAAAGTCGAACCCTACAGGATAGTGCTCCTTTAGAGAAGATATCGTTTCCTCTACATACCTTTTATTCATTCTATCAAGTAATACAACCTGATATGGATCGATATAAAACCTAAACATCTCTACACCAAACAGAGGTTGCACCGAAATCTGAATGGAGCTATCTTTTACCATCCGTAGAGTTGCCTTTGAGCTTAAAGTTTTAGAGCCATTGGTAATATTAATATTTAATCTAGACGAGAAGGTAGTGTAATTTAAATCATTTGAAATAATATCTATAAAAAGCTCACTATTTTCTTTTTCTTCAATAGGGCTGGTAGAATGAATAACCTTATGCTTGGATTTACAAGCAGTAAAAAGTGCAATATTTAGTAGAATTAAAAATAATGCAATTATATATATCGATTTATGCTTTTTCATTATAGTTTACCTCTTCTTATTTTACGTTTAAGATCTTTTGAGTCACCTCCCAACTCTTTTGCTTTTTTCCAATATTCAATTGCTGTCTTTTCTTCACCAGTCTTAAATAACACATCTCCATAATGCTCATAGACATCTGCAGACGGCTCATCCTCATATTCGATAGCTTTTTCGATATATATTTTAGCCATAATATAAGATCCCTGCTCATATAGTATCCAACCATATGTATCAAGATAAGTTGGATTAAGTGGTTCAGCTTTAACTGTGATTCCACTCATCTGCTCGGCTCTATCTAAATCCCTTTTCCCTAATGACAGATAATAACTGTAATTGTTTAAAACAGGGAGATTTTGAGGGTTAAGCTGAAGCGCTTTATCATAATTTGAAAATGCTTCCTTTTTGTTGCCTAGAAAGTAATTTAAATCACCTATCTGCCCATAGAAATCTGACTCAAGTACAGGATTATTGAATTTAGCATATTCAATTCCTTTTTCGAAAACAGAGAGGGCTTCTTTATATTTTTTTTCTTGATAATTTACAGCTCCCAAGTAATAATAAAATTGTGGTTCTTGTGGTAAGTACTCCAAGGCTTTAGTGGTTACCTCTTTTACTTTTACGAAGTCTTCTTGAGGAAGGGCAACTCTGATTATTTGTTCATAACCTCCTGGATTATCGGGGTTATCCTCAATGAAAACTTCAAACTGTTTCACCGCATTTGTGTAATCGCCTTGTATAGAAAGAACATTACCGTATATAAGGTTTATTTGAGTATTATTTGGGTGTTGCTCAAAAAGTGATTCAAAGAGAGGATTGGCTTGTTTTAAATCTAAACTATTTTGTTGTAAAACTCCCAAATATCTGGTAAGAAGTTGAATTTTAGTATCAACATCCATTGTAGTGCCAGTTATTGCATTTGTCAATTCTTGCTGAGCTGCTTCACTATTGCCTGTTCTCTCGTAGTAATTAACCATAGAAAGTATTAGAGCTGGATAGTCGGGGTCTATTGTTTGTGCATTCTTGTAATAACCTAACGCTTTATCTTTTTGATTGTCATCCATATAAAGATCGCCCATAAGAATGATATATCTTAAATCATCTGGGGTTTTATCAATAATTTGTTGAATTTCCTCAAATGCTTTTTCTTTATTGTCTATTATTGAATAAAGCCTAAACTTATTCAGTGCAAGTGCTTCAGACACTCCTACTCTTTTTTCAAGCTCATCGAGAGATTTTATCGCTTTTTCTGTCTCACCATTATCAGCATAGGCATTTGCCATTTCAAAGTGTAACTCTAGTTTATCAGGATATAATTCTAGTAAATAGCTGTATATGTCTACCACTTCCTGATTCAAATTCATCTCCTTACTCAAATTGGCTAGAAGCATACCATAATAGTAGTTCGTTTCATCGTAATGGAATGCTTTTTTATAATAATCTAGGGCTTTTTCTTTCTCCTCTATTATACTGTAGAACGATCCTAACTCAACTAAAACATTAGCATTAGTTGAATCTAAAGCATAACAATGTAAGAGTAAATCTAATGTCTCACTATATTTACCTTGAGCTTTTGAATTTAAAGCTTCATAGAAGTAAAAGTCGAATTTTCTATTATTATCGTCAACCTGTGCATTGACAATCAATGGAATATTTACCAGTGTAAAACAAAATACTATTATTATATATATCATTACTTTTTTATAACTTGCCTGTATGTCCAAATCCTCCTTCGCCACGTTCAGTTTCATCGAGCACATCAACTTCGTTCCATTCAATCCTTTCATGCTTAGCAATAACCATTTGACATATTCTTTCACCATCATTGACGGTAAATATTTCATTAGATAGATTCACTAAAACTACTCTAATTTCTCCTCTGTAATCTGCATCAATCGTTCCTGGTGCGTTTACTATGCTAACTCCATGTTTCACGGCCAAACCGCTTCTGGGGCGAATCTGTGCCTCAAACCCTTCTGGTAGTTGAATATATACACCAGTAGGTATCAGCGAACGCTCCAAAGGGAACAACTCTATCGGTTCCTCTAAGTTAGCTCGCAAATCCATACCAGCCGCTAAAGCTGTGGCATAGTTAGGAAGAGGATGTTTGGATTTATTTACTATTTTAATTTTCATATAATTGATTACTTTTCTTTCTAATCACCTTAAATTAAGTGCTATCTTAACAAGATATACAAATAGTACATAATAATATTTGATAGTGCGAATTTATACAATTCTGAGGAATTAACAGTCAATTTTTTAAACTTTAAACCTAAAACCATATCTTTGTTATATGAGTGAACATGATGATCTATTAGAAAGACTTAGGCAGACATTGAATCAGCAAGAGATTGACTCTTTTCATATTCTTGAAGATTTAGTTCCCCTAGATATACAAATGGATTACTTCAAATACTTTGATAATCTAAGAAAAGAAAACCCTTCATTCGATAAAGACGAAGAAGTCTCAATTTTATTTTCTCCAGGAGTAGATATTGAAAGAAAGAAAAAGAGCTTAACCTTACTTGCTTCAATTCCTGACGTTGGAGCATATCGAACAATTGAAACATACCATAGCAGTCCAGCCGATAAAGAACTGGCACATTGGTCATCAATGGCTCTTGTTAGCAGTAGAATTATACTGACTTCTGATCTTTCGGGTCAGCAACAGATATATGTATCATCGGGATTAGGAGGGCAGGATAGAAAACTAAGATTTTTCTCTCTTTTCACCACTAGTAATCGTCAGGAGTTTACAGATCTTCAAAAAGAGATGATAGAGCGTGAGTTTACATTTCATCTCAATTCAATAGACGTAATAATAGAACAGATTGATATAAAAAGTAACTACTTTACTTTATTAATATTATTTCCTTTTGATGAAGATATTAAATCTAGACTTAACTCTGCGGTTAAAGAGTGCAATCAATATGGCAACTTCTTGGATGCAAGGTTCCTTTTTACCAACGTTAAAATATTAAACGAAAAGGAGATCGAAACTTTGCTAGGTAAAAAGTAACATATATTTATTCTTCTAACTTATAATATCATTTTCAAAGACTTAATTTAAAGCTAACAATTGCACTCTTTGTTGTTTAGATTCAAAAACAAACATTAGACTTTGAATTATTATTAGAATATAATATTGCTCCTTTTATAGTAAAAAAGATATTATTTGATATACACTTTGGCTTTAAAGTAATCTTATAGTCTCCCTTTTACTCGGGTGTCCAATTTTAGTGATTTCAATTTCACTTAAACCTGAAGTTAAACACACAAAGTATCTTTTATAAATAATTACAATTAAGAACATTCAGAACTAAATTTCGTTTTAATGATGTTATCACTAATTTTGCAGATAAAATACAACTCAGTATGAGCGAAACAAATAATTTAATGGAAACGCTAGGGATTGAATTTAAGAGTGTTTCCAAAGGGAAAGTAGAAGCTATTATGCCTGTCCATAGGCATGTATGCCAACCTTTTGGCATTTTGCACGGAGGTGCTACTATTGCGTTAGCAGAGTCTGTTGCAGGCGAGGGCTCACTTTTTCTTTGTAATGAACATGAAATTCCAGTGGGAACACAAGTTAGCTGTAATCATATCTCTGCTGCTAAGGTAGGTGAAGTAGTTCATGCCAAGGGCACTTTAATTCATTTTGGAGCAACTACACATATATGGAATGTAGATATTAACAGCTCTGAGGGGAGATTAATTTCATCTGCTAGGATTTCGAACATGATACTTAAGCAAAAATGACACAACATAACAATTCTCAAAAACTCGATTTCCTTATAGAAAATAATGCAAGCTTCGCAATTTTTAGACTACCCGACTCATCCACTATTCAGTTTGTAATGCAATGCGAAGGTGATACTGAGCTTATGTACGAATTTGAACATCTTAGTGGAAAGAACGGGTTTGTAATTGCTCCCTTTAGAATCTCGGAGGGGACACCAATTGTAATAATTCGCCCCGACTGCACCAATATTGATGACGTAAAATCAAAAGACTTTTTCACATCGGAAAGAACTGAAAAGAATAAAACAGATAATATAGATAGATTTGGGTATAACAAACTTTTTCATAGGTTTTATAAACCTCTAAATGATGGAACTTTAAAAAAAATTGTTTTATCTAGGAGCAAAACAATTACCAAAAACAGAAGCTTCTCTCCAGGTGAAGCATTTTATAGAGCTATAGATAGATACAAACACTCGTATGTTTATCTTGTTAATACACCAATAAGTGGCACATGGCTTGGAAGCACACCAGAAATGCTACTTACTGGATCTAACAATGTTTGGCAAACGGTAGCACTTGCCGGAACACGATATCCAAATAAAGGAAATGTATCATGGGACGACAAGAATCTACGAGAACAACATCTTGTAACCTCTTTTATTTTAAATCAGCTTGCTACATTTAAGATTACCCCAGAAATAAATGGACCATACACCACCAGAGCAGCCAATCTTGCCCATTTACGCACTGATCTGGTTTTTAATTTAACTAATACAAATAATCTAGGTAAACTTATAAAATCTCTTCATCCAACTCCAGCTGTATCAGGGCTTCCAAAAGAGGAAGCCTACAGATATATTGAAGAGCACGAAGGTTATAACCGCAAATACTACACTGGCTTTCTTGGAATGATTGATTTGGATAACGAAACTAATATATATGTTAATATCAGATGTATGGAAATAGGTAAAAGTTTACTTACTTTGTTTGCTGGAAGCGGCTTAGTTTTATCTTCTACCTCAAAAGATGAGTGGAAGGAGACTGAGCAAAAGCTTAAGACAATGGCAAGTATCGTTAATTAAGGACAACAGATGTATTCAGATAAAAAAAACGTTTTAGAGCTTGTTGCATTACTAAAGGCGCATGGTATCACAAATATCGTACTATCCCCAGGCTCACGCAATTCGCCATTAATACACTCATTTGCAACTGATGGAGACTTCACTTGCTATAGTGTGGTGGATGAACGAAGTGCTGGTTTTTTTACCTTAGGTATTATTCAAGCAACGGGTAAACCAGCTGCAGTATGTTGCACTTCAGGAACTGCCACTCTTAATATTGCTCCTGCAGTTGCCGAAGCCTATTATCAAGAGTTACCACTCCTTGTAATAAGTGCCGATCGACCGCTTGAGTGGATTGATCAGATGGAAGGACAAACTATTCCTCAGACAAGCCTGTTTGGCAAAATGGTTCACTGCTCGGTTCAACTTCCTATTGTAGATAATAATGAGGAGAAATGGTATTGCAATAGATTAATTAATGATGCTATTTTGAGTTTGGACGATGGAGTTAGAGGCCCTGCTCACATTAATATTCCGTTATCAGAACCACTTTTTAATTTCTCCACCGAGGAACTTCCCAAAGCAAGGGTAATAAAACGATCGACAGTAAGTTATAATATTTCGGAGAAGGATAGATTTGCCGAGCGATTTATAAAACACTCAAAAAAAATGATTCTTGTGGGTCAGCTACCACCAGAAAATGATATATCAGATCTACTCAAAAGTATTAGCAAAAAACATAACGTAGTGGTGCTTTCAGATCATCTCTCCAATATATCTATTGATGATAATCCACGTTACGATTTAGCTATACGCACCTCCTCAGAGACAGAGTTAAAAGAACTTGCACCTGATCTGCTTATTACAATTGGCGGGCATACAGTATCAAAAAAGATAAAGCATTTCTTACGTACTTTTGGTGTAAGAGAGCATTGGCACATATCAAAATCAGGAGATATTGTAGATACATATCAGCAGCTAACTGACATTATAAAAAGCGACAATGAAACGCTTCTTTCTTATATTAATGAACTATCTCCTTCTCAAAACAAAGCTCAAAATAAAGCTGAGAGCTATAAGGAGTTATGGAGTAAAAAAAGAGCTTTGCTTACAGCTCCAAAGGCTCAATACTCAGATTTATACTCAGTTGGCATATTATTAAGCTCTCTACCAGAAAATGCTTCTCTTCATTTTGCTAACAGTCATTCTGTATACCTTTCGCAGTTATATAATATACCTAAATCCGTAAGGTGCTTTAGCAATCGTGGCACAAATGGTATAGAGGGGTCGGTATCTACAGCCGTTGGATATGCGGCAGCTGGTGACGGGTTGACCGTTTTACTTATTGGCGACTTAAGCTTCTTTTACGACATGAATGGTATTTGGAATCGCCACATTTCTCCTAATTTACGTATAATGATAAATAACAATGGTGGAGGTGGCATATTTGATACACTACCAGGCTTAAACAACTCAACGGCGCTTAATGAATTTATCACTGCAGAACATTCTACCTCAGCTAAGAATTGGACAAAGCAACAAGGTTTTATTTACCTCACTGCCAACAACGAAGATGATTTAAAGAAACATCTACCCACTTTTTTAAGCAATGAAATTACTGCCCCTGTAGTATTAGAAGTTTTTACATCAATTGATACGAACAGCAAAGAGATAAAATCGTTTTATCAACAACAAAGAAATTAAATAATTATGACTAAAAGGAATTGGACAACTATTAAAGAGTATGAAGATATTCTATTTGATTACCACAATGGTATTGCACGAATAACTATAAACCGACCACGATATCGAAATGCTTTTACACCTACTACAACTGGTGAGATGAGTGATGCATTTCGACTGTGTCGTGAAATGGAGAAAGTTAGTGTTGTAGTTTTAACCGGAGCAGGCGACAAAGCTTTCTGCTCGGGCGGTGATCAAAACGTAAAAGGTAAAGGAGGATATATTGGCAAAGATGGCGTTCCACGCCTAAACGTGCTGGACGTACAGAAGCAAATTCGCTCTATCCCCAAACCAGTTATAGCAATGGTAAATGGTTATGCTATTGGTGGAGGTCATGTTTTGCATGTAGTGTGCGACCTATCAATTGCCTCAGAAAATGCAATATTCGGTCAAACCGGCCCCCGTGTTGGTAGCTTTGATGCCGGTTTTGGCTCATCTTACCTAGCACGAATAGTGGGACAGAAAAAAGCACGTGAAATATGGTTCCTTTGTCGCCAATACACTGCTCAAGAAGCACTTGACATGGGTCTTGTAAACAAAGTAGTTCCTCTAGACAAATTAGAAGATGAAGTTGTAGAGTGGGCAGAAACAATGATGAAGCATAGCCCTCTTGCATTACGTATGATAAAGGCAGGTCTCAACGCAGAGCTTGATGGTCAGGCTGGTATACAGGAACTCGCAGGCGATGCAACTATGCTTTACTATTTAACAGAAGAGGCACAAGAAGGAAAGAATGCATTTTTGGAGAAACGTGATCCCGACTACAGCAAATTCCCTAAACTTCCATGATATACTCCTGTGTTGTTCAAAACTCATATACTATAATTGAAATAGATGTATAGTATACTTTAAATTAATGCAGCAAAAATTGATACTCATAAGAGTTTTATAGCACCAATATTTATTGAAGAAGGAGAAAAACAGTAGCTAGCTGAGTCCAATATAATTACAAGTTCAAAATGTTTAAAATCAACATCGTCCCATACACACTTAAGTTCAAAAACCCCGCCGGCACTTCTCGCGGGGTGTATAAAGAGCATAAGGTATGGTACTTACTGTTTATTAATGTCGAAACCCCTCTTCACTTTGGTATCGGAGAATGTGCTCCACTTCAAGATTTAAGCTGCGACTATAATGAAGGGTATGAGAAACAATTATTTTCGTTTTGCAAGCTCACTGAAGAGAAGCAGATGGTTGATATTGAGATTCTAAGGGACTACCCTTCTATACTATTTGGAATGGAGACAGCAATGCGTCACTACGAGCAACAATCGTGGCAACTTTGGGAGTCTCCTTTTAGCAAGGGCAATAAGGGCATTACAATAAATGGGTTGATATGGATGGGCAATTACTCAGAGATGATGCAGCGTATAAAAGTTGCAATCAACAAAGGTTTTCGCTGTATCAAGATGAAAATTGGCGCAATAGATTTCAACAGCGAACTGGAGCTGTTAAGACACATAAGAACACAATACTCTAAAGAGGAATTAGAGTTACGTGTGGATGCTAATGGGGCTTTTACCACCCAAGAGGCAATAGAGAAATTAAATCTACTTGCTGAATTAAATATACACTCTATTGAACAGCCAATTAAAGCCGGGCAATTGAAAGATATGTCTTTATTGTGTTCAATCTCCCCACTGGCTATAGCCTTAGATGAAGAGCTTATTGGTATAAACAATTATGAAGATAAACGAAGTTTACTTGAAAAAATAAAACCTCAATATATTATACTAAAGCCCTCATTACATGGGGGTATAAGTGGTTGCGAAGAGTGGATATCTTTAGCTGAAGAATTAGGTGTATTATGGTGGGCTACATCAGCTCTGGAGTCGAATATAGGACTAAATAGTATTGCCCAATGGACTGCTACTTTTAAAAACAATCTTCCACAAGGATTAGGCACGGGCTCACTTTACACCAACAATATTTCTTTGCCGTTAAATATCGAGGGCGAACAACTGTGGTTTAGCCCCAAAGGTTCGTTTCCCAATTTAAGCTCTTTTAGAACAAATGAATAAGATACAGATTGAAGGTACATTTTTTGATGCTGAAGATTTCAGATCATATGAGACTCCATTGTTTTTTACAAAAAGCCATATTCACCAAAAGCTCTATCTGTTTCTTAAAGATTGGTTCTCACCAAATGAAACAATAAGTTTACAAACATCAGGTTCAACAGGAAAGCCTAAAGAGATTATCGCACGTAAAAAACAGATGTTGCAAAGCGCAGCTATGACATGTCGTTTCTTTAATCTTAAGAAAAAAGACAAAGCACTTTTATGTCTTTCAACCGATTATATCGCCGGAAAGATGATGGTTGTACGCGCAATATATAGTGAAATGAATCTCTATCCAGTTGAAGTTTCGGGGCACCCTCTTTTGGACAGTGCAACAACATTTGACTCCGAAGCAATATCTTTTGATTTCGCTGCAATGATACCTTTACAGGTATACAACTCCCTTTCTACTGCAACAGAGAAAAACAGACTCTCTCTGATAAAGAATATTATAGTAGGGGGTGGATCAATAGACAGTGATTTAGAAGAAGCAATAAAAGAACTACCCAATTCTATCTATTCAACTTACGGTATGACAGAAACACTCTCTCATATTGGGTTGAGAAGGATTAGTGGGAAAGACACTAGCTTCTATTATAAGCCTCTCGGTGGTGTTAACCTTAAGCTATCTGTTGATCAGACATTGATCATTAATGCACCACACTTAGCAGACGATGTAATAATAACCAACGATATAGCCGAAATAAAGTCAGATGGCAGCTTTAGGATACTTGGCAGAATAGATAATATAATAAACACCGGAGGTATTAAGGTTCAGATTGAGGAAGTAGAACAACAATTACTTCCATACTTAAAAAGCAATTTTGCAATAACTTCAGTTCCACATCCTAAACTAGGTGAGGCTGTTGTACTTTTAATTGAGCCCTTTAGTCAGCAAAATAATATTGATGAAATAATTAAAGAAGCCTTTAACACAATACCAGCGTACCATCAACCAAAGTGTTTTTTCACCGTAAGCGCAATACCAATGACCGATAGTGGCAAGAAAGACCGTAAAACAATAAAAGAACTTGCATTACGGTCTTATTATGAATATAAACCTGAGTTTTAAGTACTACTCTTTATCTTTTGGCCCACGGCGTATCTTAAGCACATTCTTACCACCGATGCCTTCTCTGTTTAGCTTACGCGAATCGGAGCTACCTCGTTTGTCTCCATCTTTTTTAAAATTATCCTTTCGTGAATAATTATCTCTGTCCGATTCTCTAAAAGGTTTACCTGGGCGGTCTTTACTTCGTGCATCAAACGATCGTCCACCTATACTTTTGCCACCCCTGTAGGTTTTATTATCTGATTTAAATGCACGAGGCTCCCTTTCTGAAGAAGAGTCTCTGTAAGATCGGGGTCTTTGTTCTCTATCGGACGAAGAATCTCCAAAACCTCTGGTTCTTGGTCCTCTTTCAGAAGAATCTCTATAACTTCTAGCTCCTGAACCTCTCTCAGAAGAAGAGTCTCTAAAACCTCCAGATCTTGGTCCTCTTTCTGAGGAGGAATCTCTAAAATTAGTAGCTCTTGGTCCTCTTTCAGAAGAAGAGTCTCTAAATTTACGTTCTCTAGGTTCTCTATTATCGTCTCTTCTTTTATACGGTTCGTCACTCTTCCAGTTACTTCTTGGGCGATCAGAATCGGGAGTCGACTGTCTGTCTTCTCTCTCACTCCGCATCGACCTGCGATAGCCTTCTCTTGAATTTCTTTCGTTGTGATAACTATCTTTTCTGCTTGGCCTTGAGCTAGAGGACGAGTCTCTCGGCTGCTCATTTCGCTTACCCGAAAAGATCTCATATTCGCGCATTTCGCATTCAAGGGGACCGTTATAAAGAAAGAAACGTCTATTATGCCTTAGCCCTATTGCTTCAAAAGACTCTTTATGATAACTAAGAATATATGCTTTATACCCAGCGAACACATGTTTTAATCGCTCACCAATCATAGAGTAAAGCACATCCAATTCTTCAACTTTAATTCGCTCTCCATAAGGTGGATTTGTGATAATTACACCATCCTTTGCAGGAGCTTCTGTATATTGTTGAATAGGCTTTGCACTTAACTCGATATACTTTTTTAGTCCCGCATTTTTGATATTCTTCTCAGCTATTGAAATAGCCTTAGGCGAAATATCAGAACCAATTATAGGGAATTTTAATTCACTTAAACCTGTATCCTCATTATAAATATCACTAAAAAGGTCACCATCAAAATCGGCCCACTTCTCAAAAGCAAAATGCTTTCTATGAATACCTGGAGGTATCCCGAGGGCTATCATAGCAGCTTCAATAAGAATAGTGCCAGATCCACACATTGGATCTAAGAATGCCGATTCTCCACGCCAACCCGACTTAAGTATCATTCCTGCAGCTAACACCTCGCTTAGGGGAGCTTCGGTTTGGTCTATTCTATAACCTCTTTTGTGCAATGATTCACCCGAGCTATCGAGAGACAACGTGCACTTGTTATGAGATATATGTATGTTAAAAATAAGATCCGGATTAGACACACTCACCGATGGGCGCTTTTTGTATTTCTCAACAAACCAATCGGCAATAGCATCTTTTACTTTATATGCCACAAACTTAGAGTGTGTGAATATATGAGAGAAAACAACTGCGTCAATTGAGAATGTTTTATCAAGAGATAAATAATTGTCCCAATCAAGCAGTTTTATCGCTTCATAAACCTCATCAGCAGTCTCTGCCTTGAAGTTATAAATGGGTTTAAGTATGCGCGAAGCAGTGCGACAATGCAAATTTGCTTTATACAAAAGAGCCTTGTCTCCTGTAAACGATACCATGCGAGTTCCAATCTCCACATTATTAGCACCTAACCCAATAAGCTCTTCGGCCAGCACATCTTCAAGTTCGGCCATTGTTTTGGCAATCATTGGGAATTCGCCATTATTTAATTCCGCCACATTCACATCGTTATTGATATCGTTTTCTTCCATCTTTTTCTAATAACCCTTATTATAAAACCATCATGAATTTTATGGTGCAAAGATACTCTTTTTGAGTTATAACCTAACGTTTATTTTTCTCTCTTTCGATTCATTCCCAAAAGCATCCAGTGAAGTTACAACATATGTATATCTTCTGTTTCCACCTTCGTATGGAAGGACAAAGAAGTTTTCGGGTGTAACCGATAATATATTATCCGCATTACTTGCATCTATTTTCTCTTTATCTTTAAAACGATAAACTACAAACTTCTGCGCCGTCTCGGGATTATTTTTATCTCTATTATGCTCCCACGTAAGAAAATGCATATCTTCAGTAAATACACTAGTAAGCTTCTTAACTCTTTCGGGCTTGCCTTTATGTAAATGTGTATATGCAGGTATTAATGCTTTAGATTGATGAATATCACTCTTGAGTGTTTCTGTAACACCTTCAAAATTATCAAGAATCTGGTAGCCGTACCAATAGCAGTTGCCATGCACAAAAGACATTTCGCGTGTTTGCTTAATTTTTGTGCCAAGCTCATTCCTATCGATACTCCTTTTTAAATCCTGTCCAATATATAAATGTTGCTCAAAATTATTTGCATTCCACCAATGCAGTAAAGTAGTATAATCTGCAGCATTATGCCCAATCTCCCAATAAAGTTGAGGGAGGTTATAGTCTATCCACCCCTTCTCTACCCATAGTTTAATATCAGCATACAGGTCGTCATAATTTTGCAAACCATTAGTCTCACTTCCTCTGCTGTCACTTCTTTTATTGCGATAAATACCAAACGGACTAATTCCGAAACGCACCCATGGCTTTGTGGCGGCAATGGTTAACTTAAGCTGCTGAATTAGAAGATTTACATTGTTCCTCCTCCAGTCTCCCCTTTGCGAATCGGAGTAACCCTGCGAAGCAGCAAACATGTTAAAACTATTATCGTCGGGGAACGACTGACCAGCAATTGGATATGGATAGAAGTA
>DUUR01000071.1 GCA_012841425.1 Bacteroidales bacterium
CCTATTCTACCACTGGAAAATGGGGATACGTCCAACGATTGGATAACAAGAGCCGTATGATGGGAGACTATCACGTACGGTTCTGTGAGAAACTCGGGGTGAAAGTCCCCGGGTTTACTCGACTAACTTGGTGGGTAGAAAAGGTGTAAAAACTATTGTAAACTAAGATTAGATCTACTTGCAAACGGCTTGGACATCTGCACTCCATGGAAGATAGTCTTCAAGGAACTCAGGGTTTTGACCAAATTGTACGCCTGGCAGTTCGCTAAAAATGAAGTTAAGATATTTATAGGGATTAAGGCCATTAGCCTTAGCACTTTCAATAATGCTATAGACAGCAGCACTTGCAGCGGCACCCTTTGGACTTCCGCTAAATAGCCAATTCTTCCTTCCAAGAGTAAAAGGGCGTATACTGTTTTCGGCAAGATTATTAGATATGGAGCAGCTGCCATCCTTAAGATAGTTCATAAATTCTTCTTTGTGATTCAGGGCATAGTTAAGCGCCCCTCCCAATTTAGATTTTGGGAGAACGTTTCCCTTAATAGAATCAAGCCATGCCCAAAAGGCATCTAAAACGGGTTTTTCCTGTTTCAGACGCTCAAGTTTACGATCTTCGCATGAAAGATCTTCGAGAGTCTTTTCAATCTCGAATAGCTTATTACAATATCTTATGCCCTGGCTTGGAAGGGTAGCCTCAGGACTATGGATATCTTTCGGAAGTGCATCTACGAAATTTCTCCGAAGATGTGACCAGCATAAGCATCTTGTAATTCCCGGAACCTTATTGTATCCTGAGTAGGCGTCTGTGTGTAGGAAACCCTTGAAGCCTTTCAAGAATTCTTGAGGGTATTTACTGCCCCTTCCCGGTTGATAGTCAAATATCCTAATTGGGTACTGAGAATGCTGACCGGTACTGTATACCCACATGTATGAATCGGTGGTGTTCTTTCGCCCCTCTTCATTCATAACCTGGACAGTGGTTTCGTCAGCATGTAAATATTTCTCCTTAAGAAGTTTCTGATGCATTAGATCAACTAATGGCACCAGCCAGTCACGAGATGCAGCCAGAACCCAATTGGACATAGTAGCTCGGCTTAGATTAACGCCTAGAGACTTCCATTCTTTTTCTTGGCGGTAAAGAGGAAGAGCATTGACAAACTTCTGATGCATAATCCATGCAACTGTAGAAGGAGATGCCATGGAATGCTGAATTATAGGATATGGCATCGGCGATTTTTCCATATAGGGTTCCCCATTTTTACGGCAAGTGCGACACTCGAAGGTTTCGCGGTAATAGTCGATGACTCTAACCTTAGCAGGAATGAACTCAATTTCTGTACGTATAAATTCCTCGCCTACCGATACAAGATCTGTACCACAGGATTCGCAGCTCCGATCTCTTTCATCTAGAGTGCAGAGTCGTTTGTCGTGGGGGATATCTTTTAATAGTTCCGCCCGTTGTCCTCTAAATTTCTTTCTACGGTAACCTTTTACTTCTTTAAGATCAGGCTCCGGTGCCGCTGGATTAGCTTCGGTTTCTGCTTCATCAAAAAGAGACATCTGTCCCAAGGATAGGACCGATGTCTTCTCAGAGCTCCTGCCGTAGAGCTTGCGAGTCAGATAAGCAACGGATTCATGAAGCCGCTTGTTCTCCTGCTCCAGTTCCAATATGCGGTTTTCAAGTGTTGTTATCTGCTCTGCTGGACTCATAAATTACCGTTCCTTTTAGTCGTTTTTTAGTACATTAATTATAGCATAAAAATGCCAAAATATCCAGCGTTTATGCGGATTTGGAACACTTTTTTTACCTAAATACAGAAACCGATATTAAGCTTTTTAACTGCCTTAGGTTGATCGATTGATAGGCCTTCTAAAAGCCACCTAAATTCCTGGGGTGTGATGGATTTAACAGCTTCAGGGTCCATGGGCCATTGAAACTTTCCGTTCTCCAATCGTTTGTAAAGGAGGACGAAACCATCACCTTCCCAATAGAGTGCTTTCATGCGATCTCTCCGTCTACCGCAAAAGAGGAACAGACTGTTTTGAAAAGGATTTAATTGAAAGTTCTGCTGCACAATTGCTGCAAGTCCATCGATAGCCTTGCGCATATCAGTGTATCCGCAGGCTATGTATATTTCCTCCGCTTTCGAAATGTCACCTAACATTTTGTAGCGCCCTCAGAGTATTTTCAATTAACGCTAAAGATGCATTGTTATGTAGCTCTAATGTCACAGAGCCTAAACGCAGAACTATATCGCATGATGGTTCCTCAACCGAAGAGTCCGTTATGGCTGTATGGATTGGTATATCTACTGGTACAATTGTGTTATTTTCCGGTCCAACGACAGGAAGATTTTCATAGGCAGCCTCTCTCACTTTTCTTAACCAATAGTAGTAGCTATTCTTACTAATGTTATGTTCTTGACACCAAGCAGATACAGTTTGTCCACTATTGTTGCATTCTTGAATGATCTGGGTCCATTTACTCAACCGATACTTTCGTGTAACTTCTCTAGTACTCACCTTTAAACCCTCCTACACTTTTTCAAGTTTTTCAATCTTACTTGAAAAACTTGAAAAACTTTAGTTTAAAGTATTGTCTCATAGTTTTAGGGAAGTTTCTATACACTAACTTATTAGACGCTTACAATTAAAGATTGATATAAACAATTAACATATATATTTCAGAAATGTTCTGACATAACACTTATCATACAACCTTTCGGGATAATAGTTTCCATTTATTACATCCAAAATCAAAAAAGGGAAAGCGTCCTATATTCCACTTTCCCTAAATAGATTAAATATTGGATAGTTGCAAAATAGCTTCACTATTATTACATACCCTTACATATTGCACATACTATTTAGTCCTTTTTTTACTAATAGCCACTTCACTAAAACTTGCTAGATTATGCTCTTTCATTAAGTTCTCTCCATACTGGGCAGTATCTTTTCTGACGTCTTTAAAAAAGCTGTATATGATCAATCCCATGATTAGTGCCAAGGGGAACGCTGCTACAATAGAGAGGGTTTGTAATATTCTAAGAGTACTATCATTGAATATAAGAGCTATTGGTAAAATAATGAATATTATTGCCCAGAATGCCCTTAATAGTTTTGGTGGTTCTTTTTCACTATCTATCTTCTTAAGAGAGTACTCTGAGACGACAAGAGTAATTGCGTCAAATGTACTTGCATAAAATGCAACCATTGCTAGGGTCAGTATGACCAGGACAACCTCACTAAAGGGCAATTGACCGATTATTTCAATTATAACTTCAGAGGGAGAAGCCCCAGCGCTTATCATTCCAGCGGCATCTATCCTTCCAGAAATCTGCTGAAAAAG
>DUUR01000072.1 GCA_012841425.1 Bacteroidales bacterium
GCAGTGGGTGGCGCAACAACAATGGATACCACCCTACCGGTGATACTTAAATTCTCGGGAAAAGAGTTTCTGGTAGTTTCATTATTCAGTGGGTTTGTGTTAGATATAAGTGTGCCGTTTCTAGTAACTTTCTTTTGTACCCTGTAGCAGTTTTATCCTTTGCTATCATAAACATACAAACTCTCCGAATTCATTTGCAAGGAAAATGAAGAAAAATAAACCCAGAAGTGAGTATCGTCTAATGTCCATCCTTTTAGTAAGTCTTTCGTTTAATTTCAAAGCGATCTAGTCCCAATTTACGCTATGTTTGACATATAATTCACTTAGGTTTTCCTTATTGTAACATATGGCAACCTTAAGGCAATTATAAGGGAACCATAAGGAAACCATATGCTAACTATAAGGGTAATTGGGAGGAGGTAGGTGTCTAGTCCTGAAATGGGTGGTTCTTCTTCAATTTCGTCTTTACTTCCTTTTTCAAAAACACGTTTTATAACTGCATTCTTATATTTCGCCCAATTAATTTTATTGAAATCAGCATCCCAAAATAAAGATCTGCGAATGCGGGGAGCGACTAATTCAAGAAGAGTAAAAGATGAAACAACAGCAGCTAAAAAACTATGGGAGAAACAATGTTTTGCAATGTACTAACTACAGACCATGCAGCAATAGCAGGAGTTGCACTAAAAACGTCTACCACTGCGTGAACCTCATCGTTAGTGATCTCAACACGCTGCCTGTCTCCTATAAAGTTTGGGGTAGACTCCATTGTTACTTTCAAATTTTCGGGCCCTACTGTTGCCAATGAGGCAGCAACAGCAACATTTAAACCAGTGGGGAAAGTATTGATAGCCTCTCTTGCCGTTCCAGAGAAGACTGTATGGTTCTCAGTTTCCATACTACTCTTATAGTGATATGAGCCTCTTAAAGCCCTAACTCCTTTTTCATTAAAAAAGCTAGCGGTGGCATTTCCCATTAATGTTGCAGTTCTTAGCACATCAAAGCCACCTGTGGCACCCGAAGCTATATAGACTCTGCTACCATTTGCATTAGCAGCACTTTTTATTTTTTCTAAGAGTGCATCATCTGCTAAAGCACCAATTGATAAAGTTACGATAGAGGTACCGTTTTCTAGCGTTTTTACGGCCAGTTCTTTCATTGCAGCAGGATTTGCTGTTTCCACCAATATATCGGGTTTAAGTGCAAGCAACTCATCTAAAGATGTTGCAGCAAGGCATTCTCTTCCACCGCTTTTTATTTTCTCAGCAAGACGTGTGGTTTTTGAACCAGTTCGTGAATAAACACCCACTATATCATAAAGAGGCAATAAGCCATTTAAATAGGCATCTGCTATTATATTTGCAAGATAACCACAACCAACAATTACTAATTTTTTCATATTCTGCAAATATACAAAATATTCATATTATGAAGGCTCTACCCAATCGCCATGATCTTTTATAAGTTGAATCAAGCGTTCAACGGCTTCTGCTTGAGGTATATTCTTTTCGACAAGTAGCTTCTTTCTGTAAAGTGAAATTTTGCCATGCTCAGCACCAACATAGCCATAGTCGGCATCTGCCATCTCTCCCACTCCATTTACAATACAGCCCATAACACCAATCTTAAGATGTTTTAAATGCGAAAAGTGCTTTTGAATTAGGGCAACGGTTGTTTGCAGGTCAAAGAGAGTTCTACCGCACCCTGGGCATGAGATAAATTCAGTTTTACTAGTTCTGGCTCTTGCAGCCTGCAATAGACCAAATGAGTATGCATCCATATCATTTATATCTATTTTGCCTTCGTTACTCATCATGATTCCATTGCCAAAACCATCAAGTAAAAGAGTACCAAAATCTACGCCACCCTTAATTTGAATATCTTCGGCATCATCCTCGTTATAACTTTGATGTAAAACAACGGGTATAGCGCATTCTTCGATTAGCAGTTTATGAAAAAATGCTCTCTGCTCACCCACTCTATTTAGATGATCTGTAGTTAGAATTACCACAACATCGCTACTCTCTTTTAAAAATGAGACCAACTCATCAGTAAGATCGGGATATGATAGTTTTAAAAACTTTGCTCTAGCGTTGCAGTTTTTGATTTCTTCGATTGAGTTGATAGTAAACATTGGAAAATTATCAACTTTATCCTCCCAGTTTTCGAAATCAACTATAGATTTCATACCTTTTTTGAAGTTCTCTGGTATTCTTTCTCCAACATATATGTAATCGGGAATGAAATGAGGATTAATGGACATATCGCTTATCTTGCTTCTATCTGAAATTACAACAGGCAAATGCTCTCCACCAACATTCCAAACAGACTTTGTTTCGCGCTTATCCATTGCAAAGGGTGAGAAACCAGGATACAGCTCGGCGTTTATAGCTTCATGCCCTTCGCGATTAGCAACATACTCTACCAGTTTCTTTGCAACCGGCACTTCTGCTTCAGGATCTTCACTTAGAGAAACGCGAATAGTATCACCCATTCCATCACTTAAAAGGGCTCCTATACCAACAGCTGATTTCATCCTGCCATCATCACCGTTGCCCGCTTCTGTTACTCCTAAGTGAAGAGGAAAATGAATATTTTCTTTGTCCATCGTATAAACCAGCAACCTAACGGCCTTTGTCATAAGCAATGTATTTGATGCCTTCATTGAAATAACAATATCTGTGAAGTTCTCATCAATTGCAATGCGCAAAAACTCCATGCAAGACTCAACCATTCCGGCAGGTGTATCGCCATAGCGAGTCATTATACGATCTGAAAGAGAACCGTGATTCACACCAATTCTAACAGCAGTACCATGCTCTTTGCAAATATCGAGAAAGGGGATTACCTTCTCTCTTATTTTTTGTAGCTCTAAAGCATACTCCTCATCATTATATTCAACCTCGGCAAATGTTTTCTGCTTATCAACATAGTTACCTGGATTTATTCTTACTTTTTCGGCAATTGTAGCAGCAACATGAGCTGCGCGTGGATTAAAATGAATATCGGCCGACAGTGGAGTGCTATAGCCCTTATCACGTAGTTGCTGATGTATCTCTCTAAGATTATTAGCTTCGCGAACGCCTTGCGTTGTTAACCGTATTAGATCTGCACCCGACTCAATAATTCTCTCACACTGAGCAACACTAGCTTCGGTATCTAATGTATTTGTATTTGTCATTGTTTGAATAACAACTGGATAACTTCCACCCATGTAGACATTACCCACAGGAACATTAATTGTGGGGCGACGCTTATAATTAAAATAATTCATACAATTGCTTTCTTACTTTTATTTACGCAAAGGTAATATTTCTATCCAATATCCGTCGGGGTCATTTATAAAATAGAGTCCCATATCGTGATTTTCATAACAAACACACCCCATCTCTTTATGATAAGCTCTTATTTCGTCATAATCACCTTCCACTCTTAAGCACATATGCTGCTCGTTATCACCAAGGTTATAAGTTCTATCCCAGTCTCTGAGCCAAGTAAGCTCGAGTGTGAAACCAGTTACACCATCTCCCATATATACCAATATGAAAGACCCATCTGATGCTTCTTTTCTGCGCACCTCCTTTAGCCCCAGCGATTCTTCGTAAAATTTTATGCTTTTCTTGAGATTAAAAACGTTGATATTGTAATGGTCGAATCTTGCTTTTATTTCCATTTTATTTATTTTTTATTTATTGATTATATTATTTAAAGCTTGAAAGATTGCCCTCTTTTGGTTATTGGTAAATAAGTACATCCATTTTCGGCCGCAATAGCTTCAAATTGATTTACCTTGTCATAGTTTTCTCCAAAATGCATAGGAACCAGATAGTCTGTTTTGATACGAGAAATAAACTGTTCGCCACCAAGCATGAAGTCCTTGCCTAAGCGAGGATCGATAGGAAACATTGCAAGGTATAGCTTATCTGACTTTTCAGTAATCAGCTCCAATTCACACAAGAAATTATTCTCATAAGTAAGAGCTTCTTCAGCGCTAACCTCATCTCTCCAATGCCAGTTATTTAAATCGCCAGAATGAAAGAGTAGCTGATCATTATATCTAATCATAAATGAGCATCCAATATCTGTAGATCCAAATGCTTTTACTTTAATTCTATGATCCTTAAAGTATTCTTCTTTTTTAAGGTATACAGCTGCGTTTACATCTGTACATTTACTCTCTAGAAGTTCATCGGAAAAAATATAGCGTATATTTGATTTATTATCCCTCCAAGACAAAATTTCTGGATTAAAATGATCGGAATGAGAATGAGTGCAGAATACATAAAGATCTTCATCTTTATTGAGCAAATAATCTGCTATCCAATACGTACCGTCTTCACGAAGAGCATCTTCGTAAAAATCAAATAAGAGTGAAAACTCATCAAACTCAATTAAATAACAACTATGATATATATATGTGACTGTCATAATAATATTGTACCTACTGATTAAACAATTATAAGCATAAAAGTTCAATACAATTCATCTAAAAATCTCTAAAACCTTTAATCAGAAAGCAATTATCAGCTTTTATTGTTCATAATTAAATTTGTGGATAATAACCACATTGACAAACAGGTATGTTGATATTATAAAAAATTATGTTTTCTTTGTATATTACTCTTCTGTTGAAGCTCTAAAAATTACAAATGCGAAAAACTAAACAATAATTTGTTTCATTTATAAATAGTAAAGTCATGAAAAAATATTTAGCTGAATTAATCGGAACTATGGTATTGGTATTAATGGGATGTGGTGCTGCAGTATTTGCAGGAGCCGAACAGCCCTTCCTGTCTGTTGGAACACTTGGTGTGGCTTTTGCATTTGGATTGTCGGTGGTGGCGATGGCATATGCAATAGGTAGTATCTCGGGATGTCATATAAACCCTGCAATTACATTAGGTGTCTTCCTTTCGGGTAGAATGAGTGGAAAAGATGCCAGTATGTATATGGTCTTTCAGGTTATTGGTGCCATTATAGGATCGTCTATTCTTTGGTTTTTAGCAAAAGACTCAGGATCGACAACCACTTTAACAGGTGCAAATGGTTTTGCAGAAGGACAAATGTCGGTGGCATTTGTGGCAGAGACAGTTTTCACGTTTATATTTGTATTAGTGGTACTTGGAGTAACGGCCAAAAACGGACTCAATAAGTTTGCGGGTCTAGCAATAGGTTTAGCTCTAGTTTTAGTACACATTGTTTGTATACCTATAACTGGTACTTCTGTGAATCCTGCACGAAGTATTGGTCCTGCAATTTTTGAAGGTGGTGCTGCACTTTCTCAACTTTGGTTATTTATTGTAGCTCCACTACTTGGCGCAGCTATAGCAGCCTTAGTTTGGAAAGGTATAACAGTTGAGAATGAAAAATAAATTGTAATTGAGAACATAATTTAATGTTATACGTTTAGTTATTGCACATTTTTTGTACATTTGCGCAGTTTTATACATTTACACTATTTTATATAGGTAAATATAATCACAGATAATATTGAAAATTATGAGTCACAATTTATTAAAAGGTAAAAGAGGAATTATATTCGGAGCATTAAACGATAAGTCTATCGCATGGAAAGTGGCAGAGAGAGCAGTAGAAGAAGGTGCTATTATTACACTTTCAAACACACCGGTTGCAGTTCGTATGGGAGACACCGAGGTGCTGGGTAAAAAGCTAAATGCTGAAATTCTTCCTGCTGATGCAACAAATGTTGAAGATCTTGAAATGGTTTTTACAAAATCTATGGAAATTCTTGGAGGCAAAATAGACTTTGTACTTCACTCAATAGGTATGTCGCCCAACGTACGTAAGAAAAGGACTTATGACGATTTAGACTATGATATGCTTAATAAGACATTAGACATATCTGCAATTTCATTTCACAAGATGTTGCAGGTGGCCCGCAAATTAGATGCAATTGAAACAGGTGGCTCTGTGCTAGCTCTTACTTATGTGGCTGCACAACGTGTGTTTTATGGCTACAACGACATGTCTGATGCCAAAGCATTATTAGAGTCTATTACACGTAGTTTTGGATATATTTACGGACGCGACAAAGGTGTACGTGTAAATACTATATCACAGTCGCCCACAATGACTACTGCCGGCAGTGGCGTTAAGGGAATGATGGAGCTTCTAGACTTCTCAGAACGTATGGCACCAATTGGTAATGCTGATGCAGATGATGCTGCCGACTACTGTGTTGTAATGTTTTCAGATCTTACTCGTAAAGTTACTATGCAGAACCTATATAATGATGGTGGTTTCTCGAGTATGGGAATGAGCTTGAGTGCAATGAAGCAATACACCAACGAAGATGATGAAAGTAAACTCACTGATTAGTTTATTAAATAGATAGATTTTATCGAATGGTTTTTATAAAAATAGCTTCTATCTTATGATGGAAGTTATTTTTTTATATATTTGTATGATATGTTGTTGAAATTGTATAATGAGAATCCAAATCCACGTGAGATAGAGAAGATAGTAACTATACTTCGTGATGGAGGTACGGTAATTTACCCTACCGACACCCTCTATGCAATTGGGTGTGATGCACTTAATGTGCGTGCTGTAGAAAAGATTTGCGAATTAAAAGGTTTAGACCCTCAAAAGAGTAATCTTTCTATCATCTGTAACGACCTGAGTATTATTAGTGAATATGCCAAGGTGAGCAATCCTACATTTAAGCTAATGAAAAGAAATCTGCCTGGTCCATTCACATTTATACTGTCAACAACATCATCGCTTCCTAAAATTTATAAGAAGAAAAAAACGGTGGGCATTCGTGTACCCGACAATAACATTATTCGTGAAATTGTGGCTCAGCTTGGGAATCCGGTTTTAAGTACCACCATTAAAGATCAAGATGATGAGATCGAATACACCACAAACCCTGAACTTATATATGAAAAATGGAGTGATTTTGCCGATATAGTTGTTGATGGCGGAATTGGTGGCATAGAGCCATCTACTGTGGTGGACTGCACTTCGCACGACCCTGTAATTATCAGGCAAGGTAAAGGAGAGTTAAATTTTTGATATTTTCAATCATCAATTAAAATATTTAATACTTTCGCAGTCTTAGTATTTAGAACTGAGACTTTTTTTATTTACTGTACGAACGAATATTCAAACATATGAAAAAAATATTATTCACTCTCTTTACAATTACTCTATTACTTACTCTGTCCACGTCGTGTCAGGAAGACGATCCAATTGTAAAAGATAAAGGGAGATTAATTTCAGCAACATATCACGCTACTTACAAAACTTTTACTTTAACATATAGCAATGGGCAAACAGAGACTGTAAATGCGGTTATTGATAATAACACTACACCACCTACAGCTTCTGCAACATTGGATGATGGAACAGAGATTTATGTAAAAGATTCATCTCAATCGGGCAAAGCTACTATTGGAGAGAAGCCTGACCAAGACTTAAATGTAGTTACACAATTTGTTTACGACGGTATGTCGCAATATTATCTGTGGTCAAATGAGGTAATTAGTAAAAAGCCTACCGCTAATGACAAAGATCCTGAGGAGTACTTCTATAAAATATTAAACGACACAGACACCCAGCATGGATGGTCTTGGATTACCGATGATGTAGAATCATTGATGGCTGGCTTTGAGGGCGAATCTACAGATGCTTTTGGATTTCAACCTCAAGCGCTTTATTACGAAAGCAACAGTGATAGAATCGTTGGTTTTGTAAGGTATGTATATCCAAATACACCTGCAGAAAAAGCTGGAATTAAAAGGGGAGATGTAATTACTCATGCCAATGGCAATTTACTTACAGTAAGTAATTACACAATAATGTATGGAGCAAATGCTAAAACTACATTTACAGTTTTAGATCAGAATTTTGCAAACCCACGTGATGTAGAGATAACTCCTGCTAAGATTAGTACCGACCCTGTTTTATACTCAAAAGTATATGAAGGAGAAGGTTTTAACGGTCGCAAAGTAGGTTATCTTTTTTATACCAACTTTTATGAGAACTACAACGAAAGTCTTTTCCGTGCTTTCTCTGAATTTAAAAGTGCAGGTATTACAGATTTAGTATTAGATCTTAGATACAATCCGGGTGGAGGAATTTCGGCAGCTACTTATTTAGCATCTCTTATAGCACCTGTAACGGAAGTTCAGAAAAAGAGCGTATTTACAATAATGAGCTATAACAATTATGTGAATGCTGCTTATGATGAGGAAAAGTGGGATAGGAAAGATTATCTTGGTGATTATAGTACCAAATATTCAAACCCTATAAATGCGAATGTCAATAATGGCAATCTCAACCTCTATATTATAACTACCAGTAGTTCTGCATCGGCTTCTGAACTGCTGACCTTCTGCTTGAAGCCTTTCATGCAGGTAGAACAAATTGGTGAAAAAACAAGTGGGAAATATACTGCTTCATGGACTATTCACGCCTATAGTAATTTAAATAACAGGGCACAGCCCATTTATGTTGAATCAAGTATTTCAAATGCTGATAAGAGTAATTTGAAAAATTGGGCAATGCAGCCCATAGTTGGTAGATATACCGATAAGGATAATAAAGACTTTATTGCAACTAA
>DUUR01000073.1 GCA_012841425.1 Bacteroidales bacterium
CCATGACCTCCACCCTTTACTGTTTGAAAATAATCGGCTTGCGAGGGCTGTATAGTACCTAAACCTGGACCTCCTCTCTGAACATTTACAATCAGACAGGGCAGTTCTGCTCCAGCCATATAAGATATTCCTTCCTGCTTTAAGCTAATACCTGGACTTGAAGACGATGTCATTGAATACTTACCACATGCAGCTCCTCCATAAACCATGTTTATTGCTGCAACTTCACTTTCTGCTTGAAGTACCACCATCCCTGTAGTCTTCCAAGGAGCTTCCGCCATAAGGGTTTCTATAATTTCAGACTGTGGTGTAATTGGATAACCAAAATAACCATCTACTCCGTAGCGTATAGCTGCGTGTGCAATTGCGTCATTCCCTTTCATTAAAGATATTTCTTCTGCCATACTATCCTACCCTTTTTTTATAAACCGTTAGACAAGCGTCTGGACAAACATATCCGCAATTTGCGCAACCGATGCAATCATCTGGGTTTTTCATGTATACATAGTGATAGCCCCTGTCGTTTACTTCTCGTGGCTCTAGCTCAAGCACATCAGTTGGACATGAAACCACACAGATGTCACATCCTTTGCAGTGATCTCTATTTACCTCCACATACCCAATAAATTTTGCCATTATTGAATTGATTTTAGATTAATTTTCACAAATATACCTGTTTTTGATGAGTTCCGAACATTTAAACCACTATTTTTTATACAATTACATTAAAAGAATAATTAAGTTGAATACCTATTAATACTTTCACTCAAAATAGTGTAAATCTCTTTTATTTTATCATCTTTTATTAACTCAAGATGCTTATTTATCACCTTTTCATCTAATCTGATTGCAGGACCAGTTTGTGCTTTTTTGGGCTCCATTTCTAATACTTTAGCAGCAGTTTCAGCAATTAAAGGTCTAAGAGCATCAAAAGCAACACCTCTTTCGCTCAGAACCTCGTTTGCTAATGTAAACATATGATTGGCAAAGTTATTTGCAAATACAGCCGCCAGGTGTAAATATTTTCTACTCTCACTATCTAATAATTTAACATCATCGGATATCGTTTTTGCAACAGATAAAAGTTTATTTTCGGTCTCACTTATTTCCCCTTCTATAAAAAGTGAAATTTTAGAGAAATCTAGATCTCTTTCTTTGCTTAATGTTTGTAGCGGATATATAACACCATATCCACCTATGTCCAATCTCTCTTCAAACAGACTCATCGGTACGCTTCCAGCAGTATGCGCCCATATCCCAGTAGTATTTGGCATCATCTTAATAAAACTCGGAAGTATATCGTCATTTAAAGAGAATATGTATAGGTCGGCCTCTCTATTTAAGTTATTTAAATTACTAACAGGTTCAGCATTGACCTTGCTAGCAAGAACCTGAGCATGCAAATATGTCCTACTATATATTTGAATAATATTACTACCTGCATTTTTCAATGCCATAGCCATATGTGTTGCCACATTACCCGATCCAATAAATACTATATTCATACTCACTTATACTCGTATACTCGTCATCAAATCTCTCTATATACTTTAATGCCTAACTTCTCAACCCCTTTTAATGGATCTAAATTCATCAGATGAATAACTCTAAGCTCAAAAGCCCTTGTCGAATCTAACCAAACACCTGTCTTGTATGGTATGGATAACTGATGTAAACTACCCACACCCCTCCCCAACCATTTTCCATGCTTACTGGTAATTGCATATCTTATAGTATCACTACTAATTATTGAATCATTGAAGTTATGATCAACTTTCAGCTGAATATCACTAAAAGGATAAAGCATTGAAGTTGTTAATTCTAACGATATATTATATTGGCCTACCTGATTAGCTTTAAGTGTATCTAACGAAAAGTTTAAAACAGAATCTCTATACCAATCCCCTTTCTCCACTTTTTGATACTGAAAATACAATTCTTCACCTTTACAGGATACAAACAATATAAATACTGTTAGTAAAAAAAAGATACTATTCTTTGTTTTCACCCGAAGATCTGTTTTTTCTTGAATTCCTATTTCTTCTGGGATTATTTTGATTGCGTCTTCTTGGATTTCTCTTCTTACGTGTCTGGCTATTGCTGTTTTTATCAAAACGAGTTATACTTTCATCCTCTAATATATCATTTTTGTATACCCCAACCTTTGAGCCAGTTTCCTTTACTTCGATATTAACTTTGTCAGGCTTTTGCCCTTTCTTATTCATTCTGATAATCTCAAAAGCACGATCTTTTGAAATTGTAACCAAATTAGCAGCACCATTTTTATCTGTAGAATATGTTATCATTCCTGCAAGAATATCGCTCTTAAAATGATAGTAATCACCATCAATTGCACTCAAAACAATATCACGAGAAGGCAAGCTCCTGTGTGCTTCAACATACATATCCACTTCGTAGTTCATGCAACACTTAAGCTTTCCGCACTGACCTGCCAGCTTTTGCGGATTTATAGATATATCTTGTAAACGCGCTGCATTGGTTGAAACAGACACGAAGCTCGACACCCAGCTACTGCAACACATCTCTCTTCCGCAAGGACCAATTCCACCTATACGGCCAGCCTCCTGACGTGCTCCAATTTGCTTCATTTCAATTTTCACCCTAAACTCGCTTGCTAAAACTTTTATTAACTGACGAAAGTCTACCCTCTCATCGGCTATATAATAAAAGATAGCCTTGTTGCCATCACCCTGATACTCAACATCCCCAATTTTCATCTGCAAGCCTAGCTCTTCTGCAATCTGGCGTGAACGTATCATAGTAGACTGCTCACGCTCTTTTGCTTGCTCATATTTCTCAATATCAGTGGGGCGTGCAATTCTATAAATACGCTTTAAGCCACCGTTTACATCTTCACGGTAGTTGTATTTTTTCATTTGCTTCTCAACTAGCTTTCCAGTAAGTGTAACAGTACCTATATCGTGTCCAGGTGTTGCTTCAACAGCAACCAAGTCGCCCAATTCCAATAGTAAATTATTGCTATTTATAAAATACCCTTTGCGTGTATTTTTAAATTGTACTTCCACCATCTTACTCAGCTCCTGAAATTCAGGAAAATCGTGAAGCCAGTCGTATGTATGTAGCTTGTTGGTATGACGTGTACAGCCTTTGCAGCTCTTCGTGTTTCGTACGGTCACTTCTTTTATTGGTGCTATATCTGCAAGTTTATCCGAAAATGCTTCTCTATCCATATATTATAAATTGCTATATCGTAATGATTAGCAAGACTTTTTGTAATTAAATAAATCAAATGCAAGTTACAAATTATTTTCTTAATAGAAGGGTAGCCTTTAAACAAAGTTCTAGAAAAATAATTCTCGCATTCCCATTTTGCTCTATCTGGCGGTAGGCAAGTGAAAACTCATCATTAAACTCCTCAATATTCCTTTCATTTATGAAGGGTGAGAAACGCTCACCAAACTTTTTTTCATACTCATTCAGGTAAACCATTTCTTGTTTCCCAAAATTATTCACAAAATACTCTCTAAACATTTTAAGAGAGAATAGAATAAAGCTTTTTTGCATTTCTCTTCCAATCCCTGCAATTTTATTAGAAGCTTCCCTTATGGCCTTTATATTACCAGACACAGACGCTCGCATCATATTAACAAATAGCTCAAATAGAAATTGATTATCATCAGAAGATTCAATCATATGCAATGCACTCGTAAAACTCCCATTAGCTATATGGGCTATTGATTTAATCTCGCCATCACTTAATTCGAAGTTCTTACTTAAATAAGCCTGCATCTCATCTTTTTCTATAGCACGAATATTAAGAGGTTGACACCGTGACCAAATAGTTTGTAACACATTCTCCCTATCTTCAGATATCAATAAGAATATTGTATTAGTAGGAGGCTCTTCAATCATCTTAAGCAACTTATTAGAGCATGCAATATGCATCTTTTCAGGCAACCAAATTATCATTATCTTATAGGGTGCCTCATAAACTTTAAGATTTAGCTTTCTAATAATTTCATCACTCTCTTTAGAGTAAATCACACCTTGAGCATTTTCGGCATCTATACAACTGAGCCATTGATTAAGATTAAAGTATGAATGATCCTGCAATAACTTTCGCCACTGTGCAAGGTAATCATCACTAACTTTAGATTTCACTACTGGAAAGACAAAATGAAGATCGGGATGGGCCAATTTATCAAACTTTTGACAAGATGGACACACACCGCACGAATCGTTGACTCCACGATTGGCGCAATTTAAATACCTCGCATATGCAATGGCAAGGGGCAACTTTCCAACACCCTCAGGGCCATAAAAAATACGTGCATGAGGCACAAAACCTCTATGCACGCTATCAATAAGATGCTGCTTTACATCATTTAACCCTATTACATTGCTAAAATACATTATATTTAATAAATCTGTTGTGCTACTCTTCTAACACTATCTACAGCATTCATAGAGTAGAAATGTACACTTGGTACACCTGCATCTACAAGCTCTTTACACTGTTTTATGCACCACTCAACACCAACCTCTTTAGCATCATCGTCGTTATCACATTTTCTAAGTTCTTTTTCTAATTCCTCCGGAATATCAGTGCGAAAGACACGAGGCAAAACGGTCAATTGATTTTTACGATGAATTGGTTTAATACCAGGAATTATTGGCACTTTTATACCTGCTGCTCTACATCTTTCAACAAACTCAAAATACCTACTATTATCAAAAAACATCTGAGTTACAAGATAATCGGCTCCATTATCAACCTTCATCTTTGTATAGAATATCTCAGATTCCATATTTGGAGACTCTTCATGCTTTTCAGGATAACAAGCCATTCCATATGAAAAAGGCACTTCCGATGGTGTAAAAACAGAATCATCTAAGCCCTTTCCTAAATTGAAATTATTAACCTGCATCTGTAATTCTGTAGCATACTTATGGCTGTCCATCGATCTCTGCTGAGGGTCAAGATTTTTTGTATCACCTCTAAGTAACAATAAATCTGTTACCCCTAAAAAAGATAGATCTATTAGCGCATACTCAGTCTCTTCTTTTGTAAACCCCTGTGAAATTATATGAGGAATTGCCTTTATTCCATATTTGTTTTGTATTGCTGCAGCAATGGCAACTGAACCTGGACGTTTCCTAACATTTACTTTACGAAAGACACCATCACTACCTTCTTTGTAAACATTTTCACTATGATGTGTAGTGATGTTAATATATTTAGGGTCAAATTCCTTCAGACGATCAATTGCTTTAAATAATTTATTAATACTATTCCCTTTTAGAGGTGGTAGTAGTTCAAATGAGAAAGCAGTTTTACCTCCTTTATTTATCAATTCCGAAATTCTCATAATCCTTTCTTTCAACAGATAACAACATATCTATTAATTAAATATTGCTCTAACAACATCCATTCCATTGGCATAGAGCACCAACACTAGTAGTAAAATCATACCTGCCACCTGTGCATACTCCATAAACTTTTCATTTGGCTTTCTTCTGGTTACC
>DUUR01000074.1 GCA_012841425.1 Bacteroidales bacterium
ATGCTCTTTGCATAAATGATGAGTAGATATTACAAAAAGGTAATAATCCTTCTTTTGCCATACCTGCAGAAAATGTTACAGCATGAGCTTCGGCAATTCCTACATCAAATGACCTTTCGGGAAACTTGTTCATCATATATATCATTGAGCAACCTGTGGGCATTGCAGGGGTAACTCCGATAATACTCTTATCCTCTTCGGCCATTTCAACTAAAGTGTGACCAAAAACATCTTGATATAGAGGTGGTTGATTTGCTTTACTTTTAACTATACGTTCACCTGTTTCGATATTAAACAGTCCGGGTGCATGCCATATTGTAGCTGCCTTCTCGGCGTGCAGATAGCCTTTACCTTTAACGGTTTTGATATGAAGTAACCTCGGGCCCTTCATATCTTTTATATTTCTTAAAACCCTGATAAGACCAGGTAGATCGTGACCATCAACAGGACCAAAATATCTGAGATTAAATCCTTCAAAAAGATTTTGCTCTTTAGTAAGCAGTGATTTTATGCTATTATTGAAACGAAGAACAAGGTTTTTATTTTTCTCTGAAATAAGTTCTCTCCTCTTAAAGCCTTGGTATACATTATTACGAAGCTTATTGTATTTGTGTGAAGTGTTTAGTTTTACCAAGTAATCCTGCATACCACCAACATTATTATCTATCGACATATTATTGTCGTTAAGAATAATAAGCAGGTTGTTAGGTTGCGAACAGACATTATTAAGACCTTCATAAGCAAGCCCTCCAGTCATAGAACCATCGCCAATAATTGCAACTATATTGCGTTTTTCATCTTTTAGCGATGCTGCTACGGCCATGCCAAGTGCTGCAGAAATTGAAGTGGATGCATGTCCGGCAATAAAAGTATCGTACTCACTTTCCGTGGGATTAGTGAAACCTGATAAACCACCAAGCTTTCGGTTAGTATGAAAATTATCGCGACGCCCTGTTAGAATTTTGTGTCCGTAAGCTTGATGTCCAACATCCCACACCAAACGATCGTGTGGTGTGTTAAATAAATAATGTAATGCAACTGTAAGCTCAACCGTGCCGAGGCTTGAGCCAAAGTGACCAGGGTTATTTGATAGTTGCTCTATGATAAATTCCCTAAGATCTATGCATACTTCTTCTAGTTGCTCTAGAGACAGCTTTTTTAGATCGTCGGGATTATTAATATTTTGTAGATATTTCATTTGATAAAAACTACTTATAGTGCCTATATTTGTTTATAACGAAGTGGGTATATAAATAGTTTGCTTTAAAAAAATACATTAGTTAGCCATCTCAGAGAAGAATTTAATACGCACCAAACGTATTTCAGTTTCTTCATACTCGGGAAGTTCTTCCTGGGCCTTTTCTAAATCATCTTTTTCTGTTTCTTTGAAATAGGCGTAAATATCATCTATAACGTCTTGCGACATTACTTCGGTAAGGAAGTAATCGATACTTATTTTAGTACCCGAGTATACTATGGCTTCTACCTCAGAGAGCATCTCATTAAAGTCTATACCTTTAGATTCTGCTAGGTCATCTAGTGCAACCTTGCGATCTATAGCTTGAACGATAGATACTTTTAATTTAGACTTGTTTGGCACTGTTTTTACACGAAGATCTTCGGGACGAGTAATGTCATTCTCTTCGACGTGCATTTTTATAAGACTAAGGAACTCTTGTCCGTATCTTTTGGCCTTACCTGAGCCCACTCCTGGAATGTTTTGCAACTCTTCCATGGTAATAGGGTATGATGTAGCCATTGCTTCGAGTGAAGATGGTTGGAAAATAACATATGGAGGAACATCAAGTTTCTTTGATATTTTTTTCCTTAAATCTTTCATCATTGAGTAAAGAACAGGATCTGCAGCTCCACCACTGCCTGCACCAGAGGCTAACATTTCTGAATCTTCTGATTCCAAATCAGTCAAATCATCATCATCATCATCTTCTTTTACTATTTTGAATGAAACTGGATTTTTTAAAAAATCTTTTCCTTTCTTCGTTATTTTGATGATTCCATAATTCTCAATATCTTTTTTAAGATAGTTGCCGAGTAGTGCCTGACGGATAACCGATTCCCAGGTGTTTTTTTCTTCATCACTTCCCGAGCCAAACTCTTCAAGTTTGTCGTGCCCGTAATTTTCTATATCTGATGTCTCTTTTCCAATAAGGAAATCTATCAAATAATCGGTTTTTTGTTTTTCTTTAAGAACAGTAACTGATTCTAAAACAGTAATTAGTAATTCCTTTGCTTCCACTTTTATTTTTGGATTTAAACAATTATCACAATTTTCGCAGTTTGCTATATTGTAGTCTTCACCGAAATAATGCAACAATACTTTTCTTCTGCATACTGATGTTTCTGCATATGCTCCAGTTTCTAGTAGTAGTTGTTTGCCAATTTCTTGTTCAGATACAGGCTTGCCCTGCATAAAACGCTCCAGTTTCTGAAGGTCTTTTCTAGAATAATAAGCTATACATTTTCCTTCTCCACCGTCTCTGCCAGCTCTTCCGGTTTCTTGATAATACCCCTCAAGACTTTTAGGTATATTATAATGGATTACATAACGTACGTCGGGTTTGTCTATTCCCATTCCAAAGGCAATAGTTGCTACAATTATATCTGCCTTCTCCATCAGAAAGGCATCTTGATTAGTTGATCGTGCTAAAGCATCCATTCCTGCATGATATGGCAATGCATTTATATTATTTGCCTGTAATATCTCTGCAAAATCATCAACTTTCTTTCTGCTAAGGCAATATACAATTCCTGATTTGCCTTTTTGAGACAGTATAAATTTAATTATATCTCTATCTATTTGTTCTGTTTTTTTTCTAACCTCGTAATACAAGTTGGATCTATTAAAAGAAGATTTGAATAGAACAGAATCATCCATCCCTAAATTCTTTTTAATATCGTGTTGAACCTTTGGCGTTGCCGTTGCGGTTAGAGCAATTATTGGTCTGGTGCATATTTCGCTAATAATTGGTCTTATACGTCTATATTCGGGTCGGAAGTCATGCCCCCATTCAGATATACAGTGAGCTTCGTCTACTGCATAAAATGAAATTGGGATTGTACGGAGAAACTCGATATTCTCCATTTTAGTGAGTGATTCGGGTGCAACGTATAACATTTTAGTTTTGCCAGATACGACTTCCTTTTTGACCTCTTCTATCTCATTTTTACTTAAGGATGAATTCAAAAAGTGTGCTATACCATCTGTTTCGCTGTAATTGCGCATTGCATCTACTTGATTCTTCATAAGGGCAATTAATGGCGATATAATAATTGCGGTACCCTCCATTAACAATGCAGGTAGTTGATAACACAACGATTTGCCTCCGCCTGTAGGCATTAATACAAAAGTGTCTTTCTCTGATAGTACACTCTCTATAATGGCTTCCTGATTACCTTTGAACGTGTCAAATCCAAAATACTCCTTTAACCCCTTATAAATTAAATCTCTATTCTTCATTTAATTATTCACTCTGGCTTAAAAACATGATTTGAAAGTCCCTTACAATATAAATAAGTATTATATATTACATTTAGAATTATTGGAACATTACACACCTAAGATATACTAAAAATTAAAATGTGCCAAATAAATCCTTTTTTTTACCATTAAAAAAACGCAGGTTTAAGCCATGCGTTTCTTTAAATCTATGTGGGAGTTGTTTTGCTCCCGTATATTGTTCTGTGAAGGAGTCCTTTATGCCACTCTTAAGTGATGCAAATCTGATTTTTCGAGTTGATTTGTTGCATAATCTCGGGTTACATGTAGTTTTTTCTTATCACCTGAAGGCAATGTAAACATTGCATCAATCATAATAGCCTCTACAATTGATCTTAGGCCTCTAGCACCTAGTTTAAATTCAATAGCTTTATCAACTATATACTCGTAAGCACCTTCATCAAAAGTAAGTGACACTCCATCCATACTAAACAGCTTCTGATATTGCTTAATTATTGAGTTCTTTGGCTCAACTAATATTCGCAATAATGCATCTCTGTCGAGAGGCTCAAGGTAAGTAAGTATAGGGAGACGACCGATAATTTCAGGAATTAGTCCAAACGATTTCAAATCGAGTGGAGTTATATATTTAAGCATATTCTCTTTATCGATATTCTTGTTCTGCTGACTTGCAGCATAACCCACAACACGGGTATTTAATCTTTGAGCAATTTTCTTTTCGATACCATCAAATGCTCCACCACAAATAAAAAGAATATTTTTTGTATTAACAGCAACCATTCTTTGCTCGGGGTGTTTACGTCCTCCCTGAGGTGGTACATTTATTATCGATCCTTCTAGAAGTTTAAGAAGACCTTGCTGAACCCCCTCTCCACTAACATCTCTGGTGATAGAAGGGTTATCGCTTTTTCTGGCAATCTTATCTATTTCATCAATAAATATAATACCTCTTTCAGCAGCATTGACATCATAATCTGCAACTTGTAATAGTCGGGTTAAAATGCTTTCTATATCTTCTCCAACATATCCAGCTTCTGTTAATACAGTGGCGTCTACTATAGTAAAAGGAACTTGCAGCATCTTAGCAATTGTTCTGGCAAGCAAAGTCTTTCCTGTGCCTGTTGCGCCAACCATTATTATATTAGACTTCTCAATTTCTACATCATCTTTTGTATTCTTTTGTAAAATACGCTTGTAGTGGTTGTATACTGCAACCGACAGAAATCGTTTTGCACTATCCTGCTTTATGATATATTCATCCAAGAACTCTTTTATTTGAGTAGGTTTTGGAAGTGAAGAGAAGTTTATACCTGCATCAGATTTCCCACTGTTTTTTACAGAGTCGTTTACTATTTCATGCGCTTGTTGGGTACACATATCGCAGATGTAACCAGTCATGCCTGAGATTAGCAAATTTACTTCTTGCTCACTTCTTCCGCAGAAACTACAATGATTGCTGCTGTTCGCTTTTTTTGCCATAGCTATTTATTTCCTAACTAATACATCATCTACCATGCCATATTCTTTTGCTTCGGATGCTGTCATCCAAAAGTCTCGATCTGAATCCCTGCTCACATCTTCGATGGGCTTTCCAGAATGCTTGGATATAATGCTATATAGCTCTTGTTTTATTTTTGCTATCTCTCGTGCTGTAATTTCGATATCTGATGCTTGTCCTTGTACACCGCCCATTGGTTGGTGAATCATTACACGAGAGTGAGTTAAAGCGAAGCGTTTCTTTTCTTCTCCTGCTACTAAAAGAACTGCTGCCATTGAAGCTGCAATACCAGTGCAAATGGTAGACACATCGCTTGAGATGAATTGCATTGTATCATATATGCCAAGACCAGCATATACAGATCCGCCTGGAGAGTTTATGTATATTGAAATGTCTTTACCAGGATCGGCTGAGTCTAGATACAAAAGTTGAGCTTGCATTACGTTTGCAGTATAGTCATCAATTGCAGTTCCAAGAAATATAATGCGATCCATCATTAGGCGCGAGAATACGTCCATTTGTGCAACGTTTAATTGTCGCTCTTCGATAATTGTAGGTGAGATATATCCACCCTGACTTTTAAGGTTCATATAACTATCAAGCCTTGAACCATTCATGCCTAAGTGCTTAACGGCGTATTTTCTGAAATCGTTGTTCATAATTTATATTTTGTTGTTCAACATTACTTATATGATGAACTTATGCAAATAAAGTGCCAGAGTTGCACAAATTTAATTTGAATTATTGGATAATAAAATTATATCCTTCTAAATATGTTACTCTTCCGAACTTTCTGCTTCTTCGGTTTGATCTTCGATGTCATCGTGTTGCTCATGCTCATCATGATTATGGTTTTCTCCATGTTCATGTGAATGTTCGCTCATTATTTTGTTGAACTCTTCAGAGCTAACCGTTTTGTCAACTACATTGACATTCTTTTTAAGCCATTCAATAACCTTTTCTTCTGTAGCTTTTTCGTAGAGATTTTGAATCGTCTCCTCTTTTTCTAGTAGGCTCTTAGAGTAGTTTTGAAGAACATCGTCTGGTAGATTAGACATGCCATATTGGGCAAACTGTGCTCTTGCAACCTCAATTGCTAGGGCTTCAATATCCTTAAATTCAATTTTTATTTCATTCTCCTCAATTACTTTCTGCTTAAATACTTGGAATTTTAAATCATTAAGAATTAAAGGAAAATCTTTAACTATTTGTTCTTCGTTTTTTCCTTCATTTGATTCTATCAACCAATTCTTTAGGAATTCTTCGGGGAACTCAATATCAGCCATCATCTCTACAATTTTATCTCTCATTTCATGAATAAAGAGATGATCTGCTCCAGGCTTAAATTGTTTTAAAATTTGCTCTTGTACTTTTGTTCTAAATTCTTCCTCAGACGTTACTACACCTTCTCCAACAACACGGTCAAATAATTCCTGATCTAACTCAGCCTCTTTATAACGAGTTACTTCATTAATATCAAAGCGGAAGTCGGGATTAATATCTTTAATCTCTTCTTTAGTTTTCTGTAGCAAAGAAGCTACCTCTGCTTCATTGTTGTCGTATGCAGTTTTGGGGTTAAATACAATAGATTCACCTACTTTTGATCCAACAAAACTATTTTTTATTGTTTCATCTTTAAGGTATGAGGGCATTAGAATTGCATTTTCAACAACTATTCCTTCTGCTTTTTCTTCACCATTCTCTACTTCTGTAAGAGTACCTTTTATAAGATCTGTTTCAATGGCTTCCTCTTCTACCTTTAGGTAAGTGCCGAAGTTTTGTTTATATGAGTCAATCTGTTTGTCCAACATATCATCCTCGAGCTCAACATTATAATAAGTTTGCTCTACATCTTCAAGTTTTAAATCGAATGTTGGAGTGAGGCCGATGTTGAAATGAAATTTAAATGTTTCATCTTTATCAAGATCAACTTGATTTTCGGGATTTTTATCAGCGAGAGGTTCACCTAGAATTTTAAGATTGTTTTCTTTTACGAAGTTACCCAGCTCTTCTGCAATTATAGTATTAATCTCATCAATTAATACTGATTTGCTATACATCTTCTGTATAACGCTTTTGGGGACTTTCCCTTTACGGAAACCAGGTATTTCAGCTCTTTGGCGGAGTTGATTTAACGACTTATCTACTTTTTCTTGATAATCAGCTTTCTCAAGCTCTATAACGATGGTAGCATTTACCTCGTTGATTTTATTAAGTGTCGATTTCATTTAAAATGGATGATTTTATTCAAAGTCGGTTAAATTCAACCGTTTGAAACTGTTTTTTTTAATAAGATTGCAAAATTAGTGTTATTCTTTCAAATTGCAAAAAAAAATGCGTCTCCTTTAAAAAGTTTCGTTTTTATAACAAGATCATAGTATCTTTGTGTTTCATTATTGGTTAAAAAACATTCTGGTTAAAGAAATATGCGTCTATTACTTACAAATGCTTCTCCTGGTTTTAAAATTGCTTATCTGTTTATATTCCTGTTAATTGGTCTCTTTGTAGCAGGGGTTGTATCTAATTTGCTTTTTTTGATACCATTATTTAATAGTGATAGTGTGTTGGTTTCAGTTTATGTGAATACTGTTACACAATCTGTTTTTGCAATAGCCATTCCAGCAATATTAATAGTTGCATGGACCAACAGCAAACCATTACAGTATTTGAAAATTCAAAATGAAAAGAGCATCAGTAAAAAGATTGTTTTTACAGTCTTAGTCTTTATTTTTTCTTATATATTTGCTTCATTTCTCTCTGTATGGAATGAAGGTATTATACTTCCTGAATGGCTGAGCGAGGTTGAAAAAGTGATGCGCACAATGGAAGACGCAGCACTTGAAACGACAAGCTTGCTGTTATCGGGAAAGACAGTAGGCTCATTGATACTTAATATAGCTGTTATAGCAGCCCTAGCTTCAATTTCAGAGGAGCTATTTTTTCGTGGTGCAATGCAACAATTTATACAAGAGAAGTTCAAAAACGGACATTTGTCGGTGTGGCTAACAGCATTAATATTTAGTATTGTACATTTTCAATTTTATGGTTTTTTTCCTCGACTATTTCTTGGGGCAGTCTTAGGATATTTATTTTTATATACAAGAAATTTATGGATCCCTATACTTTTGCATTTTCTTAATAATGCTACAGTAATAATTGTAGATTTCTTCTGGAGTGATACAGACTGGTATAATAGAATTGAAGGTGTGACGATTAGTTACACATTTATATTATTAGCTCTTGTAAGTATACTTGCAACTATATTTTTATTTGTAATATATAACAAAAGAGCATCAAAAAATTATAACTATGATACAGATTCAACAGACATTAATATCTGACGATATATTTGAAGAGAAATTTATTTGCGACCTCTGCAGGTGCAAAGGACAATGCTGTGTTGACGGTGAGTCGGGTGCGCCAATTACAAAAGAAGAGTACACAGAAATAAATGAAATATTACCTGATATATGGGATGACCTTTCTCCAAAAGCTCAAGAGCTAATTAATGAACAAGGAATTGCTTATACCGACTATGACGGAGAACTTGTTACTTCAATAATTAAAGGTCAAGAGTGCGTTTTTACTTTTTTTGATGAAAATGGTATTTGCAAATGTGCTATTGACAATGCATACAGAGAAGGGCGTATATCTGTTCAAAAACCAATTTCCTGCCATCTTTATCCGATTAGACTAAAGGAATACGTGGAGTTTACTGCAGTTAATTACAACAGATGGTCTATTTGTGAACCAGCTGTTGAATTGGGTAGAAAAAATGCTGTACCTCTATATCGTTTTTTGAAAGAGCCTCTTATTAGGAAATTTGGTGAAGAATGGTACAATGAAGTGTGTGAAGCTGCCGATTTATTGAAGAACAAGGACAAATAGAATAAGATTATTGGATATTTTTATTGCAAATGGTTGTGTAATATTAAAACTTTGTTTTATTTTTGCACATATATAAATAAAATGTGCAAAGTAAAGTGACATCAACAATCTCTAAAACACGATCAATTTTAATTGATGTAGCTCAACAGCTTTTTGCAAAGCAGGGGGTTGAGAATACTACTATGAATGATATTGCTAAAGCTTCCCAGCGAGGTAGGCGCACAT
The DNA here is from genome assembly GCA_012841425.1 of Bacteroidales bacterium. Lineage (GTDB taxonomy): Bacteria > Bacteroidota > Bacteroidia > Bacteroidales > Dysgonomonadaceae > Proteiniphilum. The sequence goes on from DUUR01000074.1 coordinate 9,090, forward strand.
TATACACGTACTTTAGTAGTAAAAATGACATCTACAAGGCTGTGATAGAGTCGGAGCTGAATGGGTTATACAAAAAGCTTGAGACAGTAATTAAACGTGATATCTCGGCAGATGATAAATTAATTTTATTAGCATTTACCAGGTTGACCGCAATTAAAGAGGTGGTAACCAGAAATGGGACGCTTAAAGCCGATTTCTTTAGAGATATTTGGCAAGTAGAAACAGTAAGAAAAGAATTCGACAAAAAAGAAATCCATTATTTAGAATCAATTATTAGAGAAGGATTTGAAAAAGGGATATTTCAACTTTCAAGTATTAAACAAACCGCTGAATTATTACATTATGCTTTTAAAGGGTTGGAAGTTCCAGCTATACGGGGTGTAATTAAACTCGACTATAATAGGAAGAGCGATAGAGAGTTGATATCTAATATTGTACTCAAAGGTTTATATACAAAATAAAAGGTTGTATTTTAAAGTGTTTTATATTAGAGCTTATTAGAAATATCTTTGTTCTAACATCAAAAATAAATATATAATTTAAATCATATGAAATTATTAGAGGGTAAAACTGCACTTATAACTGGTGCTGCACGCGGTATTGGTAAAGCAATTGCATTGAAATTTGCTTCTGAAGGTGCAAATGTAGCATTCACTGATTTAACTATTGATGAGGTGGGTATGGCAACAGAGCGTGAGATTTTAGCATTGGGAGTAAAGTGTAAAGGTTATGCTTCTAATGCTGCCGACTTTGAGGATTCTCATAAGGTAGTAGATGAAGTATTAAAAGATTTTGGCAGAATAGATATCCTTATTAATAATGCCGGCATTACTAAAGATGGTCTAATCATGAGAATGAGTGAACAACAATGGGATGCTGTTATTAATGTGAATCTTAAATC
>DUUR01000075.1 GCA_012841425.1 Bacteroidales bacterium
AAAATGATTATCCCATTCAACATGGGCTCGTCTACCGAAAGGTCTCAATATCAGCCAACATACTATGACAGAATAGAATACAGGTTCGAAAGCAAAGTAAACCAGTAATATATATAACACTATAAAGATATTATAATCTCTATGACTTTAATTAAATCCATATCAGGCATCAGAGGCACAATTGGAGGAGAATCTGGTAATAATCTTACCCCTCTCGACATTGTAAAATTCACTGCAGCTTATGCTATTTTTATAAAGGAATCTACTAAAAACAATCGACCACTAATAGTTGTTGGCCGAGATGCTAGAATCTCTGGAGGAATGGTACATAGAATTATAACTGGCACTTTAACTGGCATGGGATGTGATGTTACAGATATCGGAATGGCCACCACACCTACTACGGAAATAGCTGTAAAAAAAGAAAATGCATCGGGCGGCATAATTATTACTGCAAGCCACAATCCAAAGCAGTGGAATGCTCTAAAACTTTTAAATAACGAAGGTGAATTTCTTAATGCAGAAGAAGGAGAACAAATATTAAATATTGCTGAAAAAGAAGAGTTTGAATTTGCGGAAGTAGACCATCTGGGTGAAATATCACAAAAACAATATCTCCATGCCCATATTCAATCTATTTTATCACTCGATCTTGTAGATATAGAAGCAATCAAAAAAGCCAACTTCAGTGTTGCTATAGACTGTGTGAACTCAGTTGGTGGAGTAGCCATCCCTGAGTTGCTTTATGCACTCGGGGTAAAGAAAATATTCAAACTACACTGTGCACCTCACGGCAACTTTTCTCACAACCCCGAACCACTACCTCAGCATCTAACCGAGCTATCAGCACTTACTCGCACATCTAAGGCAGATGTTGGTTTTGCAGTAGACCCTGATGTTGACAGGTTGGCTATATATTGCGAAAACGGCAAACCCTTTGGCGAAGAATATACTCTCGTTTCAATTTCAGATTACGTATTACAACATACTCCAGGTAATACAGTATCAAATCTAAGCTCCACAAGGGCTCTCAGAGATGTAACAACCAAAAGAGGTGGCAACTACTATGCTGCAGCAGTAGGCGAAGTTAATGTTGTAAGTAAAATGAAAGAGGTAGATGCTATAATTGGCGGAGAAGGGAATGGTGGGGTAATTTACCCAGAATCGCACTACGGACGTGATGCTCTTGTAGGAATTGCACTTTTCCTTTCACAAATGGCTAAATCTGGTAAGAAGCCTACAGAACTTAGAGCTGATTATCCAACATATTTTATGGCCAAGCAAAAAATTGAACTAACTCCAGAAATGAATATTGATGAAATACTGGATAAAGTTAAAGAGGAATACATTGATCAAAATCCCATTGATATAGATGGGGTTAAAATTGATTTTCCCAACAAATGGGTGCATTTGCGCAAATCAAATACAGAGCCAATTATTCGTATTTACTCCGAGGCTAATTCACAAGAAGAAGCAGAAGAGACAGGAAAACATTTTATCGATTTAATTAAAGAACTTGCCTAAATGTTTTGAGAATGAAAGATGCATTAATTAGTAGTGATGACATACGAAGTCTGCATCCAATCTTTCAAGGAAAACATGGTGATAAGATTATCGACTTTGG
>DUUR01000076.1 GCA_012841425.1 Bacteroidales bacterium
CCTATTAGGCTTAAAAAGCTACCACAAAAAACGAATGGGAGGAGTGTAACTAAAAGTGATTCTATTAACCATGATTTTGGCTTAGAAGCAACCGTAGTGGTTTCGTGTTTTGTTTCTGAGTACTGTTGACTAGGCGTTGTGTATGGTGTTTCGAATACAATTTTCAATTCCTCTACCTCATCAGCCCTTTTCCATTGTTCCATCCCTTGTGTCCACACTAATGTGTCACGTCTGATATTTTCGACTCTTAGTTCCTGCGGAGTAAATGTTCCTCTTTGCTTGCCTGTGGCATCAATATAAAAATAGCGATTCATAGAATGTGTTTTTATTTGTAATTACTTGAATCTATTTGTATTCGTCGTATTAATTCTCTGTTTTCATCATTATAAACATATTCGATAGAAACATTGTTTTCTTTAAAAAAACGTAATTGAGGGTTTGTATTAAACTCATGCTTTATATTCTCTATTAATGATATTTCTACCTCTTTGATAAGAGAATCGGGGTTTTGAATGTTTAGTACAGTGTAGTTATATTGAAAAACATTTTCTTCGGTTACTGTAGCATCATCAAAACGAGTGAAATTATTGAGCATTACGGGTGTAGACTCATTAAGAGTGCTGGCCATTTCTGTAAGCTTCTTATTTATAGCTCTTTTATCAGCACCACATTGAGTGAATAGGATTGAAGATAAAACGATACTTAGTATCAATAAAGATTTTTTCATCATCTAATTATATTATACAAATATATAAATATTTACGAGAAAATTAATAGTCCTAAATTAATTTGGCAGAATGTCTCGCGACATCCTGCCAAACATGTTAACCTTAAATCTAATACTATTATGAAAAAACCACGAGACAAATATAAAAAATAATTTAAAACAAAACAAACTTTTTTTATAAAAAATCAAAAAATCATTTATATTTATCAAAAAGCCAATAAAATTAAACATTTGGCAAGCCAATACCTGTTAATTTGCAATATAAATCTAACGCATATACATCGGTCATACCTGAGATATAATCGATTATGGATTGTACTCTTCCGTATAAAGTTTTAGTATATATATCATATTGTTCGGGTATTCTGTCTAAGAGAAGTTTAGAATATGAATGTTGAGGGTTTTTAACTGCTTTTATGAAGCTATCTAATAAAAAACCTATTATACGATATCCTGCCAGTTCAACATCTAAAACATCCTTCGAGCGATAGATATTCTTGGCTGCAAACTGTGAGCAATTGTTATAGGCGCTTTTATATTGTTCGGGGAGCATTTTAATAAGCGAACCGTTGAAATCTCCTCTAAGAATATTGGCTTCATTTTCCATAAAAATAACCGAACAGGCATCAACAAGAAGCCCTATGACTGATGCACGCAGATAGGCAATTTGCTCATTTATATCGGTTACATATGATAATGTTTTTTGTCGTCGCTCTCTTTTCTCTTCGTTAAAGAAGCTAAGAAACAACTCTTTGGCCTCATGTGTGCCAACTATATTCAGTTTATGTGCATCTTCAATATCCATTACCTGATAGCAGATATCGTCGGCTGCCTCTACGAGGTATACAAGTGGGTGCCTAACATATTTAAGTGGCTGATTGCTAACCTTAATTATGCCAAGTTCGGTGGCTATACACTTGTAGTCTTCTTCTTCAGAGGCAAAAAAGCCGAACTTGTTTTTCCCTCCACTCAACTCAGAAGAGTATGGGTATTTAACAATTGAGGCAATAGTTGAGTAGGTCATCGCAAACCCACCTTTTCTCCTTCCCTTAAACTGATGCATTAGTAGTCTTATAGAATTGGCATTTCCTTCGAAATATATGAAATCGTTCCATCGCCCATTTTCATCTTCAATAAGTGGCTGCAGAGATCTACCTTTACCCTCAGAAAAATAGGTTGAGATGGCCTCCTCACCCGAATGTCCAAAGGGTGGATTGCCCAGATCGTGTGCTAGGCATGCAGCAGATACTATGGATCCTATTTCTTCAAAATGAGCATCTGCTTGGGGGTATTTCTTGCGTAGTTCGCGACCAACATTTTCTCCTATCGAGCGACCAACACTAGATACTTCAAGACTATGTGTTAGTCTATTATGCACAAAGACACTACCTGGCAATGGAAATACCTGAGTTTTATTTTGTAGCCTGCGAAATGGAGATGAAAAAATTAGTCTGTCATAATCTCGTTGATATTCTGTTCGCTTCTCTTGATTACCATTTTCGTAATTCTCTAGTCCGAACCTTTTTATTGATAGTAACTGTTCCCAATTCATGCTCATTTCATATGGTTATATAGGCAAAGATAAGACAAAGTTTTATACCTTTACCGACATGTCAATTGTTATTATACAGTGAGTTGACATATATTTGGAAATAATATCAATAAAAAATAGAGAGTTTGTCCTCAAATAAGATTAAATTTGTCTCTTCTTTTAGGAAAGAACTACCAACAATAAAGGAATGACAGACATCGTTAAACATGAATGTGGTATTGCAGTTATAAGATTACTGAAACCTCTTGAATATTATTATAATAAATACGGAACATGGCAATATGGACTCGATAAGCTATATCTCCTTATGGAGAAACAGCATAATAGAGGTCAAGAAGGTGCTGGCTTGGGGGCTGTGAAGCTTGAAGCATCGCCTGGCAATGAGTTTATATCTAGAGAAAGAGCCATGGGGTCTGGTGCAATTCCAGAAATATTTACAAAAGTACACTCTTCATTTTCTGAATTTACGCCTGAACAATTGAAGGATATTGATTTTGTAAAAAAATCGGTTCCATACGCTGCCGAGCTATTTATAGGGCATTTACGATATAGCACCACTGGTAAGAGCGGATTAACATATGTGCATCCTTTGCTTAGACGTAATAATTGGGCTTCTAGAAGTCTTGCACTGGCTGGCAACTTTAATATGACCAATGTGGATGAGATGTTTGTGCAACTTCTTACCGAAGGGCAACATCCAAGAGATTATGCTGATACGTTTGTAATGCTAGAATCGATAGGACATTATCTAGATAGGGAGGTGCAGTATCAGTATGACAAAATAGATAAAGAAAATTTGAGCGGACAGCAGGTTAGTCATATTATTGAGGAGAAGCTTGAAATTCCTTTTTTGCTTAACAGAGCATCTAAAAATTGGGATGGAGGTTATGCGTTGTGCGGACTGGTAGGTTGTGGCGATGCGTTTGCTTTTAGAGACCCATGGGGTATTAGAACGGCTTTTTATTATCACGATGATGAGGTTGCTGTTGTGGCTTCTGAAAGACCAGTAATTCAAACAGCATTTAATCTTAAAAAAGATGATGTTCATGAACTTCAACCAGGGGAAGCTATTGTAGTAAAGCGTAACGGTAATATCAGCCTAAATCAGATTCTTGAAAAGAAAGAGAAGATTACACCATGTTCTTTTGAACGTATTTATTTTTCAAGAGGATCTGATTATGATATTTACCGTGAAAGAAAAAAGTTAGGCGAACTTCTTGTACCTCACATAATTGAGGCTATTGAGGATGATTTTGATAATACGGTGTTTTCTTTTATCCCAAATACTGCTGAAGTGGCCTACTATGGTATGCAGCAGGGACTTGAAGATCATTTCAATCATAAGAAAGCAAAAACTATTTTAGAGAAGGGAAGCTCACTGAGCAAAGAAGAAATAGACACCATTCTTTCTAAACGAGTTAGATCTGAAAAAGTAGCTATTAAAGATATTAAACTACGTACATTTATAGCTCAGGGTACTTCTAGAAACGATCTTGCCGCTCACGTGTATGATGTTACGTATGGTTCTTTAAGAAGGGGTATTGATAATCTAGTAATAATAGACGATAGCATTGTTAGAGGTACAACTCTTAAACAGAGTATTATAAAGATACTTGACAGGCTTGAACCAAAAAATATTATTATTGTTTCTTCTTCACCACAAATTCGCTACCCCGATTGCTATGGCATAGACATGTCGCGCATGAGTGAGTTTATTGCTTTTAAGGCAACTATAGAACTTCTGAAAGAGCGTGGTATGCAAAATGTTATTGATGAGGTTTACGAAAAATGTGTTGCACAAAAGAATAAAAAGAAAGAAGAGATTGTTAATTATGTGAAGGGTATTTATGCGCCTTTTAAGGATGAGGAGATATCTGCAAAGATTGCGCAGATGTTAACATCGAAAGACATAAAAGCAAACGTGCAAATTGTATTTCAAACAATTGAAGATTTGCACAAGGCTTGTCCTGATCATAAAGGTGACTGGTATTTCTCGGGCAATTATCCAACTCCAGGGGGCAACAGACTGGTTAATAATGCTTTTATTAATTACATTGAAGGCCAGGAGCAGAGACCGCATCAGTTTAAACTTAATTTCACTAAATGTAGCCAATGATAGAACGTATTATCATATTAGAGAATATTGACCCAATCGTTTTTTTTGGTGTTAACAACAGTAATATACAGTTGCTTAAAACTTTATATCCAAAGCTTCGTTTGGTGGCGCGTGGCAATGTGATAAAAGCAGTGGGCGATGAGGAAGAGCTGGTGGATTTTGAAGAAAAGATACACGAACTTGAAAAGTTTAGTGTTGAAATGAATCTTTTGAAGGAAGAGGATATTATTGATATAGTAAAAGGAAAATCACCAGCTGTTATAAAAGTAGACAATCTTATTATTCATGGTTTAAACGGTAAGCCTATATTAGCACGCACTCCCAATCAGAAGAAACTGGTAGACGAGTTTGATAATAATGATATGGTTTTTGCAATTGGTCCCGCTGGCTCAGGTAAAACATATACTGCTATCGCGCTTGCGGTTCGTGCTCTTAAAACAAAACAGGTTCGTAAAATTATTCTGAGTAGACCTGCAGTTGAAGCTGGTGAAAAGCTTGGCTTCTTACCAGGTGATATGAAAGAGAAAATTGATCCTTATCTGCAACCTCTTTACGATGCGCTGGAAGATATGATTCCTCCTCTTAAGCTAAAGGAGTATCTAGAGAATAAGATTATTCAGATTGCTCCACTTGCATTTATGAGGGGTAGAACCTTGAATGATGCAATTATTATTTTAGATGAGGCACAGAATACAACAAAGCCCCAGATAAAGATGTTCTTAACCAGATTGGGGATGAATGGGAAAATGATTATTACAGGTGATATTACACAGATTGACTTACCGCACTCACAACAATCGGGACTAACTCATTCTATGAATATTCTACGTAATATTAAGGGCATTGGCACTGTTGAGTTTAACAAAAAGGATATTGTGCGCCATAAGCTGGTGCAACGTATTGTAGAGGCTTACGAAAAAGAGAGCGTTGCAAAAAAGAAAAGATTGGTTGCAAAAAAAAGTAATGAAGAATTAAATAGTGATGATGGTGATAATGTCAACAACTATGAAATGAATAAATAAAATAACACTATGGAAGCTTTAACAAAAACAAATTATAATTTTCCTAATCAAACTAATGTTTATCACGGTAAGGTGCGTGATGTTTACACAATTGGAGAAGACACTCTGGTTATGATTGCAACAGATCGTATATCAGCTTTTGATATAGTGCTTCCAAAAGGAATTCCATATAAAGGTCAAGTCCTAAACCAGATAGCCTCTCAATTTCTTGATGCAACTTCAGATATACTGCCTAATTGGAAACTAGGCTCTCCTGATCCTATGGTAACTGTGGGGCATAGATGTGATCCTTTTAAAGTAGAAATGGTTATTCGTGGATATATTACTGGAAGTGCTTGGCGTGATTACAAAAAGGGTGCTAGAGCTATCTGCGGAATTCCACTTGCTGAAGGACTTAGAGAGAATCAGAAGTTTGAAACTCCTTTAATTACTCCTACAACTAAAGCTGATGAGGGTCATGACGAGAATATATCTAAAGAGGAGATAATTGCTCAAGGACTTGTTAGCAAAGATGATTATGAACAACTAGAGAAATATACATTTGAGCTTTTTAAAAGGGGAACCGAAATGGCTGCTCAAAAGGGATTAATACTTGTAGATACTAAGTATGAGTTCGGAAAAAAAGATGGAAAAATATATTTGATTGACGAAATACATACACCCGATTCTTCGAGATACTTTTATAGTGATGGGTACTTAGAGAGATTTGAAAAAGGTGACGAACAGAAACAGCTCTCAAAAGAGTTTGTTAGAAAATGGTTAATGGATAATGGTTTTCAGGGTCAAGAGGGTCAGGAAATACCCGAAATGACTGATGAATATTGCAGAAGTGTTTCTGACAGATATATTGAGTTATATGAGAAAATTGTAGGCGAGAAATTTAATAAGGCTGATGCCGAAAATCTCATTGAACGTATAGAAGTAAATGTTACAAAATATTTAGAAAGATGAATTACAAAGTTGAATCAGTTAACCCATATGACTCCGAAAGACCTAAGAAGGAGCAGATTGTTGAGATGTTTGACAGTATTGCTTCAAAGTACGATAAACTTAATGGTGTGTTATCGTTAGGTATTGACGGATATTGGAGACGCGAAGCGCTTGGTGTTTTAAAGAAATATCCTCACAATAAGATTTTGGATGTTGCCACTGGTACGGGCGATTTTGCTATTCTGGCTCACAAAATTCTTAAACCTCAATACATCACTGCTATAGACATATCTGAAGGAATGATGGTAGTGGGTGAAGAGAAGGTCAGAGAGAAAGGACTGGAGGAGGTAATTACATTCGATCGCCAAGACTGTGCCGACCTTTCAATGAAAGACAATACCTTTGATGCTGTTATTTGTTCTTTTGGTGTACGTAATTTTGAGGATATTGATAAAAGTTTTCAAGAGGTACTTAGAGTTTTAAAACCTGGTGGAGTTTTTATGTTCGTTGAGCTTACAAGACCAGAAAAGAGTCCTTTAAAAGAACTGTACAGCACTTACACCGAATATGTTATGCCATTCATGTCTGATCTATTAGCAACCGAACAAAAGGCTTACAGCTATCTCCCAAGTTCTATTGAAGCATTTCCACAAGGCAGAGAAATGATGCTTATACTAAAAAAAAATGGTTTCAAGAGGATTAGGCTAAGGAGGCTTACTTTGGGGATTACCACAATGTATATTGCAGAAAAATAGGAATATGGACTGTTATGGATTAATCGGTTATCCACTTACTCATTCATTCTCAGCTAAATTTTTCGGTGAAAAATTTAGACGTGAAAAAGTTGATGCTGAATATCTGAATTTTGAAATAGAGGACATTTTAAAAATTAGAAGGGTTATACTTTTTAATCAATTTCTAAGGGGTTTGAATGTTACAATTCCATACAAAGAGAAGGTTATACCATTTCTTCATAAAATGTCGCCAGAAGCAGAAAAGATTGGTGCAGTAAATACCATTAAGGTAGACAGGTTAAAGGGTGATATGTACTTTTATGAACTTACTGGTTATAATACAGATTATATAGGATTTAAGAAGTCTTTGTCGCCTCTCATTAATCCTAATGTGCATAAAAAAGCGTTGATACTTGGCACAGGTGGTGCATCTAAAGCAATTGCATATGCTCTTACAAGTATGGGTATTGATTGGATATATGTATCAAGATCCAAGCAAGTTGGAAGAATTTGCTATGATGAGTTATCATCGGATATTATGGACGAAAGAAAACTAATTGTTAATACTACACCTCTTGGAACTTATCCTAATGTTGAAGATTGTCCTGATATACCTTACTTGATGTTAACAGAAGAACATTTACTCTACGATCTAGTATATAATCCTGAAGAAACTCTATTCTTGAGAAAAGGGAAAGAGCAGGGTGCTGTGATAAAAAACGGGAAAGAAATGCTGGAGCTTCAAGCTCTAGAGGCATGGAGGATCTGGAACTCTTAATAAAAAAAATACTGCCCTCCTAATTATCACATTTAAGAGGGCAGTTATACTATCTCAGGTCATCAAAAGTAGACTAAATTGACCAGGATAAAAATAGAGGTGCAATAGTGTAGTTTGCTTAATTATTACCATTGTGGTAA
>DUUR01000007.1 GCA_012841425.1 Bacteroidales bacterium
AAGTTTCCCGAAAGGTCATTTGATGTAGGAATTGCCGAAGCTCATGCTGTAACATTTTCTGCAGGTATGGCAAAAGAAGGATTATTACCTTTTTGTAATATCTACTCATCATTTATGCAAAGAGCATACGATCAAGTAATTCATGACGTTGCACTGCAAAAGCTAAAAGTTATCATGTGCCTCGATCGTTCAGGTCTGGTAGGTCCCGATGGTCCAACTCATCATGGTGTATTCGATCTTGCTTATATGCGACCAATTCCTAATCTGGTTATTTCTGCTCCATATAATGAGCATGAGCTCAGAAACCTCATGCATACAGCAGCGTATGGTAATGATGGACCATTTGTAATTCGCTATCCTCGCGGGCAAGGTGAACTCTCAGATTGGAAAAACGCCCCCACTATTTTGCCTATTGGTAAAGGTAGAAAACTCCGAAATGGTAAAGACATAGCATTACTGTCGTTAGGTTCAATAGGAAATAGTGCTGCAAAAGCAATAGACAAAGCAGAAGAAATGGGTATTAGTATTGCTCATTATGATATGGTTTTTCTTAAACCTCTTGATGAAGAGATGTTAGACGATATTGCAAAGCACTTTAAAAATATAATTACCGTAGAAGAAGGAGTTATAAATGGTGGCTTTGGTAGTGCTGTGCTCGAATACCTGGGCGATAATAACCACACCAATATCAACGTACATCGTATAGGGATAGAAGATGAATTTATCACTCACGGCACTGTCAATGAGCTGCAAGAAATTGCCAAAATAGATGAAAACAGTATATATAACAACATCTTAAAGGTACATAATCAGTTAGCTAATATAGAGACTATAAAACTAGTACAAAACCGTTGGAAGTAATCCCACTTATCGATGAAAATATTAATTGCCGGTGCTGGCGCCGTTGGAACTCACCTAGCAAAATTACTCGGTCAGGAAAATCACGATATAACATTAATAGATGGTGATAGAGACCGCCTCTCCCTCATTCGCGACAACTCAGATATATTAACTTATATAGGAAATAGTACATCTTTAAAAGATCTTACTGCGGCTGGTGTAGCGCATGCCGACCTGTTTATTGGTGTTACTCCCGAAGAGTCAAAGAATATTACATCTTGTATGCTTGCTTCTAATCTCGGTGCAAAAAAAACACTCGCAAGAGTAGATAACTATGAATATCTTCTCCCTAAGAATCTTGAATTCTTTGAGAATTTAGGAATTCAATCTATGATATATCCCGAACTTATGGCGGCCCGAGAGATTGCTATGGCAATAAAAACACCTTGGACACGCTTCTGGTGGGAGTTATGCAATGGAACTGTCATCTTGGTTGGAGCAAAAATAAGGAGTAACGCACCATTGGTAAACAAGCATCTTTATGAACTCACTCAAGAGAGCAAACAATTTCATCTTGTATCCATAAAAAGAGGTAAAGAAACAATTATCCCTCAAGGTAGCGATCAAATTCTTGCAAACGACATCTTATACTTTACCACACTCAGAAAATATGTAAATATACTACCAGAGTTATTAGGCAAAAAGTCTTTCGAAACAAAAAAATTGATGTTTATGGGAGGTAGCAGAATTGCAATGCGCACGATACAACAGTTGCCTCAAAATATTGATATAAAAATTATAGAACAAGACCGAGAAAGAGCACAGATGCTTGTTGAGAAATGTCCTTCAAATGTAACTGTATTTATAGAAGATGGTCGCAATAGTGAATTTCTCTTAAGAGAAGGAATTGCCGAAACAGATGCATTTCTAGCCCTTACCGATAATTCAGAAGCCAATATTCTTGGATGTATGGTAGCAAAGCAATATGGGGTTAAAAAAACTGTAGCCGAAATAGAGAATATAGATTATATTTCAATGGCCGAGCAGCTTGATATAGGCACTGTAATAAACAAGAAACTTATCGCTGCAAGTGCTATTTATGAATTACTACTCAAAGCCGATGCTTCTAATATAAAGAGCCTCACTTATGCCGATGCTAATGTAGGTGAGGTTATTGCCAAGCCAAAATCCAAGGTAACTAGAAAACCAATAAAGGATTTAAATCTACCTGCAAATATTACATTTGGTGCTCTAATTCGCAATGGTGAACCCATACTTGTAGATGGAAATACTCAAATTGAGGCCAATGATAGAGTGGTAGTATTCTTCCTTAGTAGATCGTTAAAAAGCATCGAGAGTCTGTTTAACTAAGGTCTCTTTATCTTTTATAGTATATGTTATTAAACATGAGAAGGTTCAATTATCGCTTCGTTCTTGGTAGTGTGGGACTTGTTCTTGCAATCGAAGCCTTTTTCATGATATTATCTGCCTTCATTGGGCATTACTACAAAGAAGACGTTGTTTCTAGTATTTATATATCTGCCGCAATAACTTTATTGTCGGGACTATTATTACTTTTCTTTGGAAGAAAAAGAAGTCATCTACCAAATAATATCACCAAAAGAGAAGTTTATATTACCGTTACCATGGTGTGGTTAATGTTAGCACTTTATGGCACCCTACCCTACATCATAAGCGATGCTATACCTTCTTTTGCCAATGCCTTTTTTGAAAGCATGTGTGGCTTTACAACCACTGGTAGCTCAACTCTAATCAATGTCGAGGCATTTCCAAAATCTTTACATTTCTGGCGTTCCTTTACACAGTGGATTGGAGGTATAGGAATAATAATCTTTGTTATATCTTTCATACCCGTATTTGGAGGTCTCTCTGGCCAGTTCTACGATGCCGAAGCAACTGGTATTGCAGAAGACTCTTTTCGCCCTAGAATAAAAGAAGTATCTAAAACAATGGCCTTAACGTACGTGGCACTAACACTAACAGGCTTTCTATTTCTTTGGGCAGGTTCCATGGACGCCTTTGAAGCTGCGTGTCACTCATTTTCATCAATCTCCACAGGAGGGTTCTCTACCAGACAACTGAGTATAGCATCATTTAATTCTCCATATATAGAATATGTAATAACTCTACTGATGTTTTTTGGTGGCACCAACTTCCTACTCATTTCAGCTTTATTTGCAAAATTATCTCCATCAATCTTCAAGAACGAAGAGTTTCGTTGGTATGTTTCTCTTATTTTAGTGTTTACAGTTGTCATTTCAGTAGCATTACTAGCCACAGGCCAAATGACACGCATTGAAGAAACATTCAGAACAGTATTGTTTCAAGTAGTTGCAGCTGTAACTACAACAGGGTTTGCTACATACAATTTTCTTTCGTGGGGACCATTTTACTGGATGCTATTTCTCGTAATGATTCTTTTCTGCGGTTGCGAAGGATCAACCTCAGGGGGTATGAAATTATCACGCTTAATAGTACTTTCCAAAAACTCACTCCTTGTGTTCAAGCGTCAGGTTCATCCCGATGCACTATACATGGTAAAAATGAACAACAAAGTAATTTCAAACGACACAATCGCAAAAGTTATAGCCTTTGTTTTTCTGTACCTTGTGCTCACCGTTTTTAGTGCAGCCATTTTAAGCCTATCAGGTATGACGTTTGATGAGTCGATAAGCGTTGCACTGTCATCAATAAGCAACTACGGCTTAGGATTGGGATCATACGGGCCAGTAGGGACATTTGAATCTGCCACAATATTCTCTAAATACTTCCTCAGCTTTTTAATGCTAGTGGGTCGTCTCGAAGTCTTTACTGTGCTATCGCTGTTTGTTCCAGGTTTCTGGAAAAGATAATTTTTTTTCTTGAAAGGATGATGCAATTCTCTGAAAAAGATTATCCTATTTCCTGGAAAAAGTGATGCACTTCTCTAAGGAATATTATCCTATTTCCTGAAAAAGGTGATGCTATTTATTGTAAAATTCATCAAAGCCTAATCACTAATTCTTAAAGAATATATGATCATCAATTGCATCAATAGTAATTGGTTTAGACTTATCTACCCTACCCGAAAGCAGATCCTTAGACAGCTGATTTAACACCTTTCTCTGAATCACACGCTTCACCGGTCTTGCACCAAACTCAGGGTCATAGCCTGAGCTAGAGATACTATTTATTGCTTCATCACTATATTTTAAAATAATACCACTTTCAGAAAGTGAGTTGGCAACCTTATCAAGCTGAAGTTTCACAATCTGCGTTATCTCGCTCTCTTTTAATGGCATAAACATAATAATATCATCAATACGATTAAGAAACTCAGGACGGATATTTCTCTTCAACATATCCATAACCAGATTTCTAGTATTATCAATAATTTCCTCTCTATTCAAAGGATTAATCTTCTCAAAATTCTCGCGAATCTCACTAGACCCCATGTTAGAAGTCATGATGATAATGGTGTTTTTAAAGTTCACCACCCTACCCTTATTATCCGTAAGCCTACCATCATCAAGCACCTGCAATAAGATGTTAAACACATCTGGGTGCGCCTTCTCAATCTCATCAAAAAGAACCACAGAATAGGGCTTTCTACGAATAGCCTCTGTAAGCTGTCCCCCCTCATCATAACCAACATACCCTGGAGGCGCACCAATCAATCTGGTAGCACTAAACTTTTCCTGATACTCACTCATATCAATACGAGTCATCATATCATCATCATCAAATAAATACTCAGCAAGCGCCTTGGCAAGTTCGGTTTTACCCACACCCGTTGTACCCAAGAAAATAAAAGAGCCAATAGGTCGCTTCGGGTCGCTCAATCCCGCTCTACTCCTTCTCACGGCATCCGAAACTGCTTCAATGGCTTCGTATTGACCCACAACACGCTTATGAAGTTCTGTTTCTAGATTTAGCAACTTCTCACGTTCGCTCTGCAGCATTTTATTAACGGGGATACCTGTCCATCTCGATACCACATCTGCAATATCCTCAGCATCAACCTCCTCTTTAATCATGGCGCGACTTCCTTGCCTCACGTGCAATTCAGTTTGCAGAGCTTCAATATCGGTTTCCTTTTCTTTAATCTTACCATAACGCAATTCGGCCACCTTGCCATAGTCACCCTCACGCTCGGCCTTATCAGCCTCAAACTTAGCATCTTCAATATCAATCTTAGCCTGCTGAATCTTATTAATCAATTCCTTTTCCGATTGCCATTTAGCTTTATACTCAGTCTCCTCAGTTTTCAGCTCCTCTATTTGCTTAGTTAGCAACTCCAGCTTAGGCAAATCATTTTCACGCTTAATAGCCTCACGCTCAATCTCAAGTTGCTTTACCCTACGCATAATCTCATCAAGCTCTTCCGGAACAGAATCTACCTCCATCCTAAGCTTAGCAGCAGCCTCATCCATTAGGTCGATGGCCTTATCTGGCAAAAATCTATCAGTAATATATCTGCTCGAAAGCTGTACCGCTGCAATAATTGCCTCATCCTTAATTCTTACTTTATGATGATTCTCATAACGCTCTTTCAAACCTCTTAAAATTGAAATACTATCAGTTTCTGTTGGTTCATTAACCATAACCGTTTGAAAGCGACGCTCCAAGGCCTTATCCTTCTCAAAATATTTCTGATACTCATCAAGAGTTGTAGCACCAATAGCGCGCAGCTCTCCACGAGCCAGAGCAGGCTTTAGAATATTGGCAGCATCCATTGCCCCTTCGCCCGCGCCTGCACCCACAAGTGTGTGAATTTCATCAATAAACAAGATGATCTCACCATCAGACTTTGTCACCTCATTTACAACAGATTTTAGTCGCTCTTCAAACTCACCCTTATACTTTGCACCAGCAATAAGCGCACCCATGTCAAGCGAATACACCTGCTTACTCTTAAGATTCTCAGGCACATCACCACGAATAACACGATAAGCAAGTCCCTCAGCAATAGCAGTTTTCCCAGTACCTGGCTCACCAATTAAGATAGGATTGTTTTTTGTACGTCTACTAAGAATCTGAAGCACACGCCTTATCTCTTCATCCCTACCAATTACAGGGTCTAGCTTACCATCTCTAGCCCTCTCAATAAGGTTCACTGCATATTTATTAAGCGCCTGATAAGTATCCTCGGCGGTTTGGCTCGTTACCTTCTCACCTTTCCTAAGATCGTTAATTGCTGCCTGCAAGTGATCTAGAGATATCCCAGCATCCTTCATCATTCTCGATGCACTATTCTTCTCGTCTAGGATACCAAGTAAGATATGCTCAATAGAAACAAACTGATCGCCCATCTTGCTAGTAAAATCGGCAGCCCTCTGAAAAATAGCGTTTGTTTCTCTACTCAACATTGGTTCACCGCCAGAAACTCGTGGCAACGACTCAATCTCTGCATTCACAACCCTTTCGAGGTTCTGACTGTTAACTCCCAGTTTATTAAACAAGAAGTTGGTTACATTATCGCCAACAATCATAATAGCTTTAAGAATATGCGTAGCCTCAATCATCTGCTGATTGTTGCCTCTTGCAATCTCAATTGCTTTCTGAAGTGCCTCTTGCGCTTTTATTGTAAAATTGTTGAAATTCATATGTTATATTATTATTTATCTAGTTTATTAATTCATGTATATTAATATCATACACGCTTATAATTAAAACAATACATGTGCCGAATGGTTGTTAATAACTACACATTCGTAACAATAAAAGGTCAAAATCTTTGCCAAATTAAAAACACATGACTTTTTGTCATTAATTAGTGTAAATCAAGTTTATTTAAAGATGTATGATGATTATTAGTAACTTTGTTGCTTTAGAATAAATATGACAAAAGATAAATTCTATACACTCCGCGAAGAGAGGGCCAACTACCTAAGCCACGGCCTAGGTTTGCTAATTGGCATTATGGCAACTGGAATACTTGTTAACAGGGCAATCCTAAACGATAACATATGGGCAATAATAGCCCACTCTATATTTGGCTTAGGAATAATTGCATGCATGGGAGCATCAACAGTTTATCATTTTGTACAAGAACCATTAAAAAAAGCAAGACTCCGCCACTTCGATCATGCCTCTATATACATCTTAATAGCAGCAAGTTACTCACCCTTCACATTAATACTACTCCGGCCCGAAGAACCCGTTTGGGGTTGGTTGCTATTCTCTTTAGTATGGATAATAGCAATTATTGGAATAACCATTAGCTTCAAACCACTTAAACGAAACAGCAATATTAAAACAGCCTCGTACGTGTTGATGGGACTAATTGTTCTTATTGCATTTAAACCATTAATTGAAGTTGCCAATGCCAAAAACTCAATCGAAACTATTTACTGGCTAATTGGCGGTGGTATTTTTTATATTGTTGGAGCTGTAATTTACGCAACAGCAAAAAGGGAATTTATACATTCTGTATTTCATGTATTTGTATTGCTCGGACTAATAAGTCATATTTATGCAGCTTGGTTAATTCCATTATA
>DUUR01000077.1 GCA_012841425.1 Bacteroidales bacterium
ATGGGCTTTTCCAGAACACCTCGATCCATAGATCTGCAATATTACTTTTTATTTTATTTATCCTACCACTCATTTTATCAATAATTATCAATTCCCCGTCTTCTATGTGTTTTGTGTTCTATGTTCTCTGTTCTATGTTCTATGTTCTATGTCTTCTCTGTTCAATGTGTTGTGTGCTCTCTGTTCTCTGTCTTCTATGTTCAATGTGTTATGTGCTCTCTGTTCTCTGTTCAATGTATTCTCTGTTCCCTATAATTGTTAATTATTAATTGAAATAAAAACAGAGTAACTACAGAATAACATCAATTCTAACTTTACCTAACAATGCATCGGGATGATTGCGATATGTAAAACGATGTACATATTCTACTCTCAGAAGTCCTAAGATATTTGTAATACCTATGGTTCCCTCAACGTATGGTTTAGAGCCATATTGATGAGAAACATATGGAAAGTTGTAAAGATCTACGGGCTCTGAATTAATATCGTCTAAATTGGCAAATCCACGTTGATTACCCGAAGACAATCTTCCATACGACGCTCTTAATGAGAGCAGTTCTCTAAATTTCAACTTATTGATGATCGGTATTTTAGCTAATAACAAGTCGTCACCCACAAAAGTAGCACGTAGTGTAACCTGCTCATCGGCAACAAACTCTAGCGCACGATTAAGAAAGAAAGCATTGTTTTCGATATGGTGTCTATGACGTTGATTTGGGTAAACTAATAAAGGAAAAGGAACAACATTCCATACCTTCATAGCTTCTCCAACCATATCTATGCGACCTGTATAACCTAATTGAAAACGTTTTTGTGCCGAGATCTCGGTGCGGTGATAGGGTATTTCTGAATCTAGAATTTCGGCTAATCCAATTGTGTGAGATAAGAAGAATACGGGACTAGTCATTTCGATAGGAATTCTTTTGCGTTTCTTTTGTATATATGCTTCTCTGGCAGAATAACGCAATTGCAACCCTATTTCTGTTGTATGTAAAGAATTATCTACAAAAGCCATGTCCCCTAAAGTGCGTTGGAATATTAAATCACCCTGTGGAACCATACGTGACTTCCTTATCCAAGTAGTATGAGCTAATCCATTCTGATGCTCCCTATCCCAGTTTACCTCTGCGAAGTTTCTATAGGTAGCCTCATTTTCTGATCTTCGATATGTAATTAAAAGCAGATTATTTGGTGATCTAGGATGCATTTCTCCAGGTGAATAGATATCATTCTCATAAATTAAGCTGACATTATTTTTAGGAAACTCTTGATCGTGATAGGCTTTTTTATCAAATGAATAAGTTAATTCACCTCGATATTTGAATTTCTGATCGCCAAAGCCATAAGCTCCGTATCCTTTTATGAATAAATTGGGATTTAACCTAGAGTTAGATGCAAAACCTGCTCTTAGTCTTAATCCTTCAATTGGATTGAATGTTGGGAATGTTTGAATCCTGCCGAAATCGAACTTATTAGTTTCTGAATTACCAAGCGGTATCCAATCATCTTTAACAAAATTAGTAGCTTTAACTATAAACGAATTAAAACCACCTGTACTACCAGAAATGCTATCTTGAATATTTTTTGACCTTTGCTCAAAATCATCGGGTATTAGAGCTATTAAATACTCGTCATCAAGCTGATTGTCAACATCTAGATATTGCAATTTATATTCTGTACGTGCAATTACCAGTTGAACATTATTTAATGAATCAGGTGCTGTAAATGAAAATTCGCCAATATTATTGGCTACAGTACCGTATCTAGTGTTTTGTATATAAACTGCAGTGTATGCAACGGGTGTATGATACTTTGCGTCGAGTACCCTACCCTTATATAATTTCTCTTGCCCATATATGAATGAGCAAGAGATAAATATAAAAGTAAACGATAATAATTTTCTCATATATTGATGTTAATCAGTAAAATGCACACCTAAGCTAAGATGCTTGTAAGAATTTATATGAACTAAAGCTTACGGTAACGAACTCGCTTGGGTTCAACATTGCCCATTCGCATCTTTTTATTTTCTTCATACTCGCTGTACGAACCTTCAAAATAGAAGACTTCTGAATTGCCTTCAAATGCTAAAATATGCGTACAGATACGATCTAAGAACCATCTATCGTGCGATATTACAACAGCACATCCGGCAAAACCATCCAAGCCCTCTTCTAGTGCTCGCAAAGTGTTGATGTCTATATCATTTGTAGGCTCATCAAGCAACAATACGTTAGCACCCGCTTTTAATGTAAGAGCAAGATGAAGACGATTACGTTCACCACCAGAAAGCACTCCACACAACTTCTCTTGATCGGCACCCGAGAAGTTAAAACGAGCTAGATATGCACGTGAGTTAATTTCTCTTCCACCCACCTTAACAAACTCTGAACCACCAGATACTACCTGATACACAGTTTTGTTTGGGTCTATTGATGCGTGCTGCTGATCGACATATGCCGTAACAACAGTTTCTCCCACTTCAAACTTACCTGAGTCGGGTTTTTCCAATTCCTCTATCATTCTAAATAGAGTAGTCTTTCCAGCACCATTTGGTCCAATTACACCCACTATTCCGTTGGGAGGAAGCATAAAGTTTAGATTATCAAACAATAACTTATCGCCAAATGCTTTAGACACCTCATGAGCTTCAATTACTTTATTACCTAATCGAGGTCCGTTAGGGATAAATATTTCGAGCTTTTCTTCTTTTTCTTTTTGATCCTGATTAAGAAGCTGCTCATATGTATTCAGACGAGCTTTACCTTTGGCTTGACGAGCTTTAGGAGCCATATTAATCCACTCAAGCTCACGCTCAAGAGTTTTACGTCTCTTACTTGCCTGTTTCTCCTCCTGCTCCATCCTCTTTGTTTTTTGCTCTAACCATGAGGTGTAGTTTCCTTTCCATGGAATACCTTCACCACGGTCTAGTTCAAGAATCCAACCAGCCACATGGTCAAGAAAATAACGGTCGTGAGTAATACAAATTACAGTTCCTTTATACTGTTGTAAATGCTGCTCTAACCAATCGATGGACTCAGCGTCAAGGTGGTTGGTAGGCTCATCCAGCAGTAAAACATCGGGTTCTTGCAAAAGAAGACGACAAAGCGCCACTCTGCGTCGTTCACCTCCTGAAAGCTCCTGAATTGATTGATCTTCTGGCGGACAACGTAATGCATCCATAGCGCGCTCTAACCTATTATCTATACTCCATGCATCCGAGGCATCGAGCTTATCTTGTAAATCGGCTTGACGAGCAAAAAGAGAGTTCATTTTATCTTCATTCTCATAATACTCAGGTAAGCCAAACTTTAGATTAATTTCTTCATATTCGGCAAGCATATCCATTATAGGCTGAACTCCTTCTCTTACAATATCAATAACAGTTTTAGTTTCGTCAAGTTTAGGATCCTGCTCGAGATAACCAACTGTGAAGCTTTTATCTGAAACAACATCTCCTTGATATTCCTTTTCAACACCTGCAATTATCTTTAACAGAGTAGACTTACCAGATCCGTTGAGACCTATAATACCAATCTTGGCACCATAAAAAAATGAGAGGTAAATATCTTTTAAAACTTGTTTGTGTGGAGGGAAGGTTTTACTAACACCCACCATAGAGAAAATAATCTTTTTATCGTCGGACATTTCTATAAATTATAAAATACAATTTCTTTTTTTATTATCGGAGCACAAAGATAGCAAAATGATTTTAAATTTGAATGCTAAACTCACCACCCTCAGAATGAAACATGAATGATTGAAATACTAATATTGCAAAGAAGTACAATCCCTTATATATTTGAGATTACAAACATCAATTTATGAGTTATGAAAGCAGCAGCATCGTTCGTTACCATTGGAGATATGGCAGGAAATAATATCAATTTGCCCTCAGGCTCATTAACACTTCACTCTATATTTGTCCTAACCTTCCTCGGAGCCTCCTCGAAAATTTCGAGGAGGCTCCGAGGAAGGTCCAAGCAAAGTACGAACAAATTCATATCGTATCTCTAGTTATTTACGGACTACGTTAAATCAAAATAAACAGTTAATATGAAAAAGAAGTAGGTAGTACAAAATAATGATGCGCTTATGTTTATAATTTACAGTTTTTTGCATAAAAAGATTTTATATAAAAGAAAAGATTATGTATTTTTGTGTTTCTATTAATAAGATAGTTTTAGGCAAAAAAGATAATATTTTTAACAAATAAAATTCAATAAATTATGATTAAAGTAGGTATAAATGGTTTCGGTCGCATCGGACGTTTGGTTTTCCGTGCTGCACAAGGTAGAGAAGATATCCAGATTGTGGGTATAAATGATTTACTTGATGTTGATTACATAGCATATATGTTAAAGTATGACACTATTCATGGTAAATTCAACGGAACAGTAGAGGTTAAAGACGGCAAGCTAGTTGTAAACGGAAATGCAGTACGTGTAACTTCAGAAAGAAACCCAGCCGATCTTAAGTGGGATGCTATAGGTGCTGAATATGTAGTTGAATCAACAGGTCTATTCCTTTCAAAAGACAAAGCCCAAGCTCATATTGAAGCAGGTGCAAAATATGTTGTGATGTCAGGTCCTTCAAAAGACGACACAAACATGTATGTAGTAGGCGTAAACCACAAAAATTACTCTAAAGGTGAGCAGTTTGTATCTAACGCATCTTGTACAACTAACTGTCTAGCTCCAATTGCTAAAGTATTGAATGACAAATTTGGTATTGTAGAAGCGTTAATGACAACAGTTCACTCAACAACTGCAACTCAGAAAACAGTTGACGGTCCTTCAGCTAAAGACTGGAGAGGCGGGCGTGCAGCAGCAGGTAACATTATTCCTTCATCTACAGGTGCTGCTAAAGCAGTAGGTAAAGTTATTCCAGAACTTAACGGAAAACTTACAGGTATGTCTCTTCGTGTTCCTACTCTTAACGTTTCTGTAGTAGACCTTACTGCACGTTTAGAAAAAGAAGCCACTTATGAAGAAATTTGCGCTGCAATGAAAGAAGCTTCAGAAGGCGAATTGAAAGGTGTTCTTGGTTATACTGACGAAGCTGTTGTTTCTAGCGACTTCATCGGCAACCCACACACTTCTGTATTCGACGAGAAGGGTGGTATTCAATTAAGTCCTAATTTTGTTAAAGTATTATCTTGGTATGATAATGAGTGGGCTTTCTCAGTTAAGCTACTAGACTTAATTACTCACATGAACACAGTTAACGCTTAATTTAGCTAAACTAAATAACCGTTACAGGTTTAATATACAATATTTATTATCCGATAGGAGGTTCAATCTTCCTATCGGATTTTTTTTGAGCCCAATTTGAGTAACCATACTAAATTACGCTTACCATAAACTGTGTAGGGCTGTTTTTTGTATACTCTAACTTCTCACCAACTGCCTTGCAACTCCTAACCAACTCCTAACCTTCTCGAGAATATACGGAGTTTATTAGGTGTTGATCCGAGCCAGATAAGGCGTAATTTGGGACAATGATAGTTGCAACCTCTCCTATTCAGAGCCCTTAAAACTAAAACGTTAAAAACAATCGTATATTATTTTTAATAAAATATTGTTTAACATTCGAAAGAATGCCATATCTTTGCACAGAATTTTTGGTTTTAATCACTTCAAAGGCTTCGAAGTGATTGATGAAAAGGGAATCAGGTGTAAATCCTGAACAGACCCGCTGCTGTAAGCTCCGCTTACGTGTTGAACAAAAACCTCTTTGCCACTGTCTTTAACCAGATGGGAAGGCGTTCAAACACGGGAGTAAGTCAGAAGACCTGCCAGAATCGATATATGTTTTTATAGCTTTCGGGAAATAAAGCTTCGAAACAAGTAAGGGTTCTTCTTTACC
>DUUR01000078.1 GCA_012841425.1 Bacteroidales bacterium
AGACACAAATTGCACACTATCTTTATTGATAACTTCATACTCATCCTTAAGCAATTCTATAGTTTCATGCGACTCAATGCCGGTGTTAGATACAAACGATAGCAAGAGATATTTACCTTTAAAATTATATGAATTAATTAATTTACCCTCGCTATCGGTTAATTGAAAATATGGAATAGTTGCATCTTCGGCAGACCTATTAAGCTTTTGGGAATATACTTGTAGCCTTTTAGTAATATCGGTTTCAACAACATCACCTTCTAGATATCCTAAAACTCTTTCAAGCGATTTAGGAGTATCGCTGTTTGTGAAAAAATTATTTATTAAGATTAAGCTTGATAACTTAGTTGGGTTTTCTTTTATATACTCCTCGGCTTTTAGGGTTAACTCGTGATTTAAAAGATTTAGATTTGAAATGCCATCACTTTTAGATAATGAATTATTTCGTGAAGAATCAATATCTTTAATCACATTTAAATCATTCAGCAATTGTCCTCTCTGCTTTAATAAATCCTGATTGTCATTTTTAAAAGCAGTTAAGTCATTGTTTACTTCATTTCCACTTACCTTTATAACATCGGGATAAAGTGCATCTCCTTTTACTGTTACCTTCTGGCCATTATCGGCAAAAACAACAGTTGAGCCATCGTTGATATATAAAGAAAATGCTGTTAGTGTGTCAATATTAACCTTATAGTTAAATTTCTTATTATCATAAACAGGTATAGTATCTATAACAAGCGAGTCTGCAGAGAGGTATGAAGCTAGAATGTAGGGGCTTGAGAGATTGGCAATATCACCTTTTATAATAGTACCGTCTGACTCCTTGCATGACAATGCAAATAGCAAACAGATTATTGATATGATGATTATATAATATTTCCCCATTCTTTATACGGAAGGTTTGGCAAACTAAATCAAACCTATAAAGAGACAAAGATATTGTATTTTTTTAAATATTCAATGATTTTCACATTTATTATTTATATTTTAATCATAAGAAATCAAATCGATTTAATTGTGTTGCAAAAAAGAAGAAAATGGCTAGATTTGTGTATTAAAATTGAAAACATAAGATATGTACTTCTCTATTATAATTCCACTTTTTAATAGACCTAGCGAATTGGACGAACTTCTTCTGAGTTTATGCAATCAAACAAATAAGAAATTTGAAGTAATTATAGCTGAAGATGGCTCCACAATAAAAAGTGATAAAGTAGTAGAAAAGTACAAAGACAAATTATCAATTATTTATTTCGAGAAACCTAATTCTGGGCCAGGGCTTACTAGAAACAAAGGGGCAGAAAAAGCCAATTACGACTGGCTAATTTTTTTTGACTCAGATTGTATAATTCCCAAAAACTATATTGAAAGTGTAACTTCGTTTCTTAATACAAATTCCGTAGATGCCTATGGGGGCCCCGATGCTGCGTTATCATCATTTACGCCAGTTCAAAAAGCTATCAACTACTCAATGACATCATTCTTTACCACTGGAGGAATTAGAGGAGGGAGCAAGACGTTGGATAAGTTTTACCCAAGGAGCTTTAACCTAGGGGTTTCACGAAAAGCTTTTGATACTCTAAACGGATATGGAAAAATGCGATTTGGAGAAGACATTGACTTTAGTTTACGCCTACTTCAAGCTGGATTTAAAACCTCTCTTATTCCAGATGCTTTTGTATACCACAAGAGAAGAGCCAACTTAAGACAATTTTTTAAGCAAGTTTTCAACTCAGGCATAGCCCGAATAGACCTTCATCTACTACATCCTGGATCCTTAAAATTGGTTCATTCATTACCAGCATGTTTTGTAATGGGCGTTGCAGTAATATTAATTCTCTCATTATTCTACCCCATACTATTATTATTACTGATCTCCTATTCTATTATTGTGTTTATCGACTCATTAATAAAGAATAGATCTATAAAAGTAGCCTTATGCAGCATAGCATCCTCATGGGTGCAATTAGTGGGATATGGCAGCGGATTTATATCCGCATTTTGGAATCGACTAATTCTTAAAAAAGGCGAATACAACGCCTTTGAGAAGAAATTTTACGATTAGCTTAACTGTATATACAATTAAATTTTCTCGCCATAAGCCAAATCGCCAGCATCTCCAAGACCTGGAATTATATACGACGATTCGTTTACAGCAGGATCAATTGCGGCAGCCCAAATAGTAGTTTTATCCTCTGGGAAAATACTTTTACAATAATCAACAGCTTGTCGGCTAGCAATAATAGTAGCAATATGAATTTTTGAAGGATTGCCCTTTGTAAGCAATGCTCTATATGTTAACTCCATACTACTTCCTGTTGCCAACATAGGATCGGTAAGTATTAAAGTTTTGCCTTCAATAGATGGAGAGGCAATATACTCTATATGAATATCGAAAGTCTTATGTCCAGTTTCGCGATATTTTCTGTAAGCCGAAACAAAAGCATTGTCAGCACCATCAAGATAGTTAAGCATGCCATGATGATAAGGCAATCCGGCTCGTAAAATTGTTGCAATCACCACTTCTTCTTGTGGAACGGATACGTCGGCTTTATCAAGAGGAGTGTCAACAGTAATAGTATTATAGGTAAACTGCTTGCTGATTTCATATGCCATCAGCTCGCCAACTCTTTCTATATTTCTGCGAAAACGCAGACGATCGTTTTGAATGGTTACATCACGAATTTCTCTTACGAATGAATTGAGAAGAGAGTTACTTTCCGAAAAGTTAATTACTTGCATAGGTTATATTTATAATAATGAGAATGTGCATCTAATAGAAACTAATTTCGGAATACAAAGGTACTATAATTAGAGGTTTTGCTAAACTTTTAATCTGATTTTTTGTTAAATAACAGGATATGGAGATAAAAAAACAAACAATTAGAGAAATTTTTCTTTAATTAGTTTTGTGATTAAACTTATTTGATTATTTTTGTAGAGTTGTTTTTAGGTGTATTTTCAAACAAATAGATTTTAGATATAAATATTAATCCCAAATTATTAAAGATGGCAAATTTAGATTTAAGCAAGTATGGTATTGCTGGTGATTTTGAAATCATTCACAATCCTACCTACGAAACACTTTACCAAGATGAATTGAATCCTGCAAACGAAGGATTTGAAAAAGCTAAGTTAACAAAAAGTGGTGCTACAGCAGTTTACACCGGAAAATTTACCGGTCGCTCTCCAAAAGACAAATACTTTGTAAAGGACGATACAACTAAAGACACTCTTTGGTGGGACGGAACTATTAATCGCCCATGTACTAAAGAAGCTTTCGATTATTGTAAAGGACGCGTTACAGATCAGCTTTCTAAAGCTAAAAAAATATATGTAGTAGACACTTTCTGCGGTACCAACGAAGATACACGCATGAAAGTTCGTTTTATCGTTGAAGTAGCATGGCAAGCACACTTTGTTACTAACATGTTTATCCGCCCTTCACACTACGAACTAGCACACTATGGTGAGCCAGATTTCGTATGTTTAAACGGTTCAAAAACTACTAACGACAAATGGCAAGAGCATGGATTAAACTCTGAAAACTTCACACTGTTTGATCTAACTCAAAAAATGCAAGTTATTGGTGGTACATGGTATGGTGGTGAGATGAAAAAAGGAATTTTTGCATTGATGAACTACTACTTGCCATTACGCGGTATTGCTTCTATGCACTGCTCGGCCAACGTTGGTAAAGATGGTGATGTTGCTGTATTCTTTGGTCTTTCAGGAACAGGTAAAACAACTCTTTCTGCCGATCCAAAACGCTTCTTAATTGGTGATGATGAGCACGGTTGGGACGACAATGGTGTATTTAACTACGAAGGTGGTTGCTATGCTAAAACAGTAAACCTGAGCGAAGCAAACGAACCAGACATCTGGAGAGCTATCCGTCGCGATGCATTATTAGAAAACGTAGCTGTTGATGATGAAGGAAATATCGATTTCTCTGACATCTCTGCAACAGAAAACACTCGTGTATCTTACCCAATTCACCACATAAGCAAAATTGTTCTTCCTTCACGCGCAGGACATGCTAAAAAGATTATCTATCTTTCGGCTGATGCTTTTGGTGTATTACCTCCAGTTTCAATTCTTGATAACGACCAGGCACAGTATCACTTCCTTTGCGGATTTACTAGCAAGCTAGCAGGTACAGAGCGTGGTATTACAGAACCACAACCATCATTCTCACCTGCATTTGGTGAAGCTTTCCTTACAGTTCACCCAACTATTTATGCTCAACGCTTATCTGAAAAAATGGATCAGCACAATGCTAAAGCATATCTTGTAAATACAGGATGGAATGGAACAGGAAAACGTATCTCTCTTAAAGATACACGTGCTATCATTGATGCTATCCTTGATGGTTCAATTGAAGAAGCAGAAACAGTTCACGTACCAATCATGAACCTTACAGCTCCTGCAAAATTAAATGGTGTTTCAGATATTCTTGATCCACGTTCAACTTATGCAGATGCAAGCGAGTGGGAAGCAAAAGCTAAGAAACTTGCTGCTATGTATATCGAGAACTTCGAGCAATATACAGACACAGATGCTGCTAAGGCTTTGATTCCTTCAGGACCACAATTAGACTAATACATTAGTTTAAATAAATAATTACTGGAAAACATTAAGTTTTTCTGGATTCTATTAAAGAGACTGTCTCAAATTACGAGATGGTCTCTTTTTTTGCTCTAATTATAACGACACCTTTACATTTACATATATTCAGCAATTATACAGCTGAACATCCGCATAAACCTCTCATCTAAACCCAACATAGTCCTTACCAAGTCCTGAGTTTCCTTATTAATAACCGAGCCAGGTACGAGCCAGGTACGTATAAGGTATAGGCTAAGTTGCAGTAAAATCAGGACGACACATTGTGAGTTTGGGCTGGGGAAGAGTTGTAAAATATGTGAAAACGGATTTGTATTATGAAGGTGCTTGAACTCCAAAAATATCTTTCTTTGAGTTTAGATGATAAATAATTAACTTCGGGGTTGATTATATTAAATGCAGTAAAACGAACTTCAATCAAATTAATATAAATGACTAAGGAGCAAGAAAGAGATGAGTTGCATAGGACTAAAGGTGAGATAATTATTTATCAGTCTGAAGAAGGGCAACCTAAAATTGATGTTCGACTAGAAAATGAAAATGTTTGGTTGACACAAGCTCAATTAGTAGAGTTATACCAATCGAGTAAATCAAACGTTAATGAGCATATAAAACATATATTTGAAGAAGAGGAGTTAAATGAAGAAGTGGTTGTTCGGAAATTCCGAACAACCGCACAACATGGTGCTATAAAGGGAAAAACACAAGTTAACCTGTCTAACTTTTATAACCTTGATATGATTATTTCCCTTGGTTATAGAATTAAATCAAGTATCGCTACTAAGTTTCGGATATGGGCCACTGAACGTTTAAAGGAATACATAGTAAAAGGTTTTACT
Organism: Bacteroidales bacterium; assembly: GCA_012841425.1. Taxonomy (GTDB): domain Bacteria; phylum Bacteroidota; class Bacteroidia; order Bacteroidales; family Dysgonomonadaceae; genus Proteiniphilum. Next base: position 5,469 of record DUUR01000078.1, read on the forward strand.
ATGGACGATGAACGGCTGAAACAAATGGGCGGTGGTGGATACTGGTATGAGTTACTAAACCGCATAAGAGATATCCGCTCATCTGAAAAAGTGCTTTATCGTCAGGTTCTGGATTTATATGCCACAAGTGTAGATTACGACCCTAATTCTCCTGAATCAGCTGATTTCTTTAAGATAGTACAAAATAAGCTTCATTATGCTGCACATGGATATACCGGTGCTGAAGTGATCTATAATAGAGTTGATAGCGATAAGCCATTTATGTGTTTGACAACATTTTCGGGTAAACAGCCTACTTCGAGGGAAATTACAGTTGCTAAAAACTATTTATCAGAGGAAGAATTAAAAATTCTGAACAATTTGGTTTCTGGTTATTTTGACTTTGCTGAAATTCAGGCCATGAAACAAAAACCAATGTACATGAGTGATTACACTGATCAACTAGATAAGATATTATCTGCAACAGGACAAGAGATTTTAAATAACTCCGGCAAGATAAGTCATAAAAATGCAATTACTAAAGCAAAGTCTGAGTACAAAAAATATCAGGTTAAAACTTTATCACCCGTTGAAGAAGCTTATTTGGAAAATTTGAAGGATGCTCAAAAGAAACTGAGTAATAAAAAACAATATTAACTTTCGCAGAATATGAGTAAGATTTCTGTTCGGTTTTTTGATGATCGTGAAGTACGTGCCATTTGGGATGATGAGAATGCCAAATGGTGGTTTTCTGTATTAGATATTGTGGCCGTGCTCACCGACCAGGATGATTACAACAAAACAAGAAATTATTGGAAATACCTAAAAGCGAAACTCAAGAAAGAAAAGAGCGAGTTGGTTAGTATTACTAACCAACTGAAATTAGAAGCAAAAGACGGAAAGAAGTATTTGACTGATATGCTGGATTTTGACGGAATTGTTGCTCTTGGCAAAGAGTTCCCTGGCAAGCAAGCAAATCGTTTTATTGAGTGGTTTACTTTTAGCGATGACTCAATAGATGGAAAGAGCAAGCAAAAAGCAAAAAAGAGTACTTAGATGCCATGATGAAAAGTCCAATTGATAATTCTGATATTAAGAATTTACTAAAAAATGCTCTTACGGAAGAAATTAATAGCCCAGAGGTCTACATGAAGGGAATTGACTATTCTTATTACTATGAAGAGTATGCATAAAAAAACTCCCTTAAGATTTCTCTTAAAGGAGTCGGTAATTGGTTTTTGTGCGGCTGAAGGGACTCGAACCCCCACGTCTCTCGACACTAGATCCTAAGTCTAGCGCGGCTACCAATTACGCCACAGCCGCATATCGGAGTGCAAAGATACTATTATTTTTAATATTTGGATATATTCTTCGAATTTTTTCTCAATATTTTTTCAATTATTTTCGGAAAATGCATCTGTTCTAATGTATGCACCTTATTTGCAATATCTTGTGGTGTATCTAAATCGGCAACTTCACACATTGCTTGATATATAATATCACCTTCGTCGTAATTCTCATTTATATAGTGTATAGTTATTCCTGTTTCTGTTTCTCCAGCATTTTTTACAGCATTATGTACATTATCTCCATACATACCTTTTCCCCCGTATTTGGGAAGAAGGGCTGGATGTATATTAATGATGCTATTTGGGAACGCCTCCATTATAGAATGTGGTACTTTAAGTAAGAACCCAGCAAGAACTATAAAGTCTATCTGATACTCAGCCATCTTATTTAATATAACTGTGCCATTATCAAAGTCGCTTTTCTTGAATGTAAATGATGGAACACCAAGTTGTTTTGCACGCTCATGTACATATGCATCAGGCTTGTTTGAAATTATCACAGCAATATTAATATCGTGGTGAGATGCAAAATAGTTTGCTATATTTTCTGCATTGCTTCCACTACCGGAAGCAAAAATGGCTATATTTGTCATTGGAAAATCGTTTTATTTGCACAAAATAACTGTTTTTGTGCACTTTTTTTGAATTTAGTGACTGAAAGTTTGCACAATTAGAGAAATATTGTGTTACTTTGCAATCGCAAATTTAAGAATAATATTTTATTAATTAATATCAAAAGTTATGTCTGAAGTAGCACAAAGAGTAAAATCAATCATTGTTGATAAATTAGGTGTTGAAGAATCTGAAGTTACAGAAACTGCAAGCTTCACTAATGATTTAGGAGCTGATTCACTTGATACAGTAGAATTGATTATGGAATTTGAAAAAGAATTCAACATCTCAATTCCAGATGATCAAGCAGAAAAGATTTCTTCTGTTGGTGATGCTGTTTCGTATGTAGAACAACACGCGAAATAATCCATTCATGGAATTAAAAAGAGTAGTAGTAACAGGCCTGGGAACCATTAACCCTCTTGGCAACGACGTTGAAACAACGTGGGAAAATGCTTTAGCTGGAAAAAGTGGTGCTGGGCCTATTACTCATTTCGATGTTTCGCTTTTTAAAACAAAATTTGGCTGCGAGGTTAAAGACTTCGACCCTAACGATTTGTTTGAACGTAAGGAGGCCAGAAAGTATGACCGTTATTCTCATTTTGCCCTGCAAGCAGCTAAAGAGGCAATGGAAGACTCGGGATTAGATTTGGAAAGCGAAAATAGAGATCGCATTGGTGTAATATTCTCTGCTGGTATTGGTGGAATAAGAACTTTTGAAGAAGAAGTAGGTTCGTACTATGTAAATATTGATAAAGGTCCTAGATTTAATCCTTTCTTCATTCCGAAAATGATAGCAGATATTGCTGCAGGGCATATCTCTATGATTTATGGACTGAGGGGCCCAAATTATGCTACCGTATCGGCCTGTGCTTCGTCTACTAATGCAATTATTGATGCTTTCAACCTAATTAGATTGAATAAAGCAAATGTAATTGTTTCGGGAGGTGCTGAGGCTACTATTAGCGCAGCAGCTGTTGGTGGATTTAATGCAATGCATGCCTTATCAACTCGTAACGATTCGCCAGAAACTGCGTCAAGACCATTTAGCGCGAGCCGCGATGGATTTGTGATTGGTGAGGGAGGAACTGTAATAGTTCTTGAAGAATTGGAGCATGCTTTGGCAAGAGGTGCAAAAATATATGCTGAGGTTGTTGGTGGCGGTATGTCTGCTGATGCTTATCACATAACTGCTTCTCATCCTGAAGGATTAGGGGCTAAATTGGTTATGAATAATGCTATGGATGATGCCAACATGAAGCCTGAAGATATTGATTATATTAATGTTCACGGAACATCTACTCCAGTAGGAGATATTTCTGAGGTAAAAGCAATAAAAGATGTTTTTGGCGATCATAGTTATAAACTTAATATCAGTTCAACGAAATCTATGACTGGCCATCTTTTGGGTGGAGCAGGTGCTATGGAAGCTCTATTTTGTATCTTATCTTTAAGAGATCAAATTGTACCTCCTACTATTAATTATGAAGACGGAGACAATGACCCGGAGATTGATTATAATTTAAATTTTACTTTCAATAAAGCTCAAAAAAGGGAGATAAGAGCTGCATTATCTAACACTTTTGGCTTTGGGGGACACAATGCAAGTGTAATACTCAAGCAATATAACA